>JAYELF010000086.1:0-6560 GCA_034717275.1 Patescibacteria group bacterium | reverse complement strand
TGCCCAATGCTTGATTTAGTCCGTCTAAAAATGCCCATTCATTAGTGTCTAAGGCATTAGGCCCTATTGAGAAAGAATCAGCTAAAATGTCGCCATTTACTTCAAGGCGAGAGTTTGGAGAAATTGTCCCAATGCCGACTTTGCCGCCGTCTTCTACAAAAATACCGTCTGTTCCCGCTTGGTCGTATAATCCTAATCCAGCGGCGTCTCTTGCTCTGATAATATCAGCTTGTATTTCTCTGCTATCTCCGATGTCCCAGTTTGAGGTTAAGGCGACTGTTCCGTCGGCTTTTAAATATGTTTCAGTTAAGGCGCTGTTTGGCACGCCCGTGAAATTTGTTCCGTCCAATGTCGGGCTGTCAACAATGCCCACTTGAATTTGTCCGGCAGTGTGGGCGATATTAATTTCGTTTGCTGTTCCAATGATGTTTTTGTATTCCCAGGAGCTTGCTCCGTTGTTTACTCCGACTAAATAATTTGATGTTCCCAAAGAAGAAAGTCCTGCCAGAGAAGCGGTTTGAGATGAATATGACAAAGGAGATGTCCATATATCCACTCTTTTGGCGTAAACATCGTCCCAGTTTGTTTCTTGGGTTAATGTTGGAATAGCGTTTATGGCTCCGTCTTCTATTGAGTCGGCGTTGATTTTGTCGGTTGTCGCCGAAGTCCAGACAGTAGAGCCGATTGTGAATGCCTGACCTGTTGGCATGGTTAAAGCGCCCGAGCTTCCGAGAATTGCGTCGTCTATCCAGCCGGTTAGTTCTGAATAATCTGAACTGGTCAGATGATAATATTCGTTTGTTGTCCCGCCCTGCAAGCCACTTAAATCGTTATGGTCTCCTGATATTCCGCTTACATCAATCCATGCTAAAGCGCCACTGGCGTTTGAACTCAAAACTTTTCCTGAAACGTCCGCGTCAGCGCTCGGCAAAACCCATATTTGGTTGGCGGTTAACGCCGGAGCTTCAAATCCGACATAGTTTCCATTATCGTAAAAGCGAATTTCGTTTTGATTTTTAACTAATAAATTACTGTTAAGAGTTAATCCGTTAAAAACAGGAGCAGATGTTGTGGCAATGTCTTGAGGCATTGACAGAGTTATTGTTCCGTTTAAATTGTCTGTTACAATAATTTGATTGCTGGTTCCTGTTGTCCAATCAACTAAATCAGACGCAACCAATCCCTTGTTGGCATTTGTCGCTAATAATCTGCTGGAAGTGGCGTTGGAAATAGTTAATCCCGCAAAAGTCGGGCTTGTTGTTGTGCCCAATGCTTGATTTAGTCCGTCTAAAAATGCCCATTCATTAGTGTCTAAGGCATTAGGCCCTATTGAGAAAGAATCAGCTAAAATGTCGCCATTTACTTCAAGGCGAGAGTTTGGAGAAATTGTTCCAATGCCGACTTTGCCTGTATTGTCTATTGTAATTCCCTGGGCTTCCACGCCCCCGGTTATAAGCGATATTTTATCATCGCTAATGCGGTAAAGCCCTGAATTTGTGTCGCCTGTAAAGCTCAATGATGGAGCTGTTGTTGTCCCGTTTGGCAGGAGAGCAACACCTGAACTGTTAACTCCAAAAAGGTCTCCATTGCCTATTGTTAGCAAATACGCGGGCGTGGCATCTCCTATGCCTGTATTGCCTCCATTTGCAACAATAAAAACAGTTGTGCTGGAATCTTGAAAATCAACAATACTTCCTGAACCGGTCTGATTGACTGACAATGCCGCGGAAGTGGAAGAAGCTGTAAAAAATGCCGCGCCTGAATATGTCTGCGCGCCTGTAACAGTAAAATCGCCGTTAACAGTAACATTTCCTCCCGCAGTCATAGACCCGGTTGTGTTTAAGCTACCTTTTGAATTAATGGTTAAATAGTTGGCGCTGTCGCCAACCTTGAAATCGCTTTGAATAGTAACTGGGGCGGAGAAATTAGAAGTTGCCTGAACAGTGAGTTTGTCTGACGAGTCAGAGCCAAGAGAAGTGGAATCTCCCACTCCTAAATTGGTAACGCCTGCTGAACCTGAAACCCCTAAAGAAGTGAAGTTGCCTATTCCATTAACCTGAAGCCCTTGCGAGGCGATATATATGGGAGCGCTTGGGGCGGAGGTCTGCGTTGGCCTTGATTTAAGTTTTTTGGTTATTTCTTTCAATTCCTCAATATCCGCTCCCCATGTTGAGAAAAGGGATAATTGAGTTTTAATGTCGGCTAATTCCTTGTCGTCAATTTTCGTGACTATTTTTTCCTTTGTGATTTTTGTGACTGGCTGAATTTTTGTAACCCTGCTCACCTCTATTTCTTTAACTGGCGTTTTTTTAATTTCTTGTATTTTCTTTTTTAATTGTTCTATTTCGTTTGCTTGTTTTGCTTGTTCTTGTTCTTGTTCTTGTTCTTGTTCTTGTTCTTGTTCTTGTTCTGACTCTGTCGCTTGTTTTGGAACATCTTCTACAATCCTTTCATCTTTGGACTTAAATGGATTGCTTGCTATTTGCCAAGCGCTATCTAATTTATTTTCAACAAACTCGTTTGCGTTATTATATGTACTGGCAATTTCATTGGTTATTGATTTTATGCCCTGACCCAAAGAGCCAAAATATCCAATTATGCCGGCTGTTGACATTTTTCCGGCCTTAGCCATTCCTGTTTTTATATTATTTAAAGACCCGCTTGTTTCAGGCATTTCTATGCAAGAGAAAAAATGATAAACATTTTCAAACGGTCTAACGATTTTAACTGGAATACTTTTTATAGCTTTTGTTGTATTTCTTGTTTGAGTGGCAATTTGATTTCCTAAAGAAAAAATACTTTCTTGCGCAGGATTGCTAATAAGCAGGCAATCAGATTTAATTTTTGAAATTTGCTTTTTGAATCCCTTGTCTGCAAATTGTTGTTTTTCATCAAAAGTATCTTCTGTTGCTCCAAGACTAACCGTAGCAGTTTCTATATATATGGATATGCCTTTGTTTGTTTGATTTATAAAACCAAAAGCGTCAGAAAAAATTCTTTGAGAGCCAATACTGAATCCGTCGCTCACTTGGGTTGCGGATTTAGACGCGCTTAAAAAAACATTTTGCGTTTGCTCAACAACGCTGTTGGCAACATCAAACGAAGATTGGTCTAATACTTTTACAACCTCATTGATTGGTTTTTTAAATGCAATCAATCCTTGTTTTCCAAAAGCTATTCCGCTGAAAAATATTAAAACAAGAATTAATGAACAGAGAAATCCAAAACGAGGCATTGTTATTGATGATATAAATTTGTTGAATTTGCTTGGCTCTGAATCTTCTTTGCTTGTTTTTATTTTCTTGCCGTCTGCTTCAAATTTTTTATCAATCGCTTCTATCTTTTCAGATTTTAAATTTTTAAAATTTGAATTCTGAATCCCCTTGAGATAATCATCTACCCACTCTTTTTTTGTTACCCAATTTCTGCCAAACTTCACTGCCTTCAATTTTCCCTGCCGAGCGCGCAAACTCAAATACTCCTGCGAGTAATCGCAGTGTTTTACAGCATCCTGAAGAGAAATATAATTATCTTTTTTCTGCTCCTCTGTCATCTATAATTAATTAATGATTATTGATTATTAGTATTTATCGGTTATCGGCTATCGGCTATCGGTTTGCTTCATCTAATTCCCACACACTTATTTTATAATTTTCCTACAAATAAAAAAGCTTGTCAACAGACAAACTGTGGATAACTATCGGTTATCCAAAGATACTAAGTTATATGAGTAATTCTGATGTTTTGAAGAACGCCAAAAGCAATAAACGTGCAGATTAAACTGCTTCCCCCATAGCTTATTAAGGGTAAAGAAATTCCGATTATCGGTAAAATTCCGAGGTTCATACCGATATTAATAAAGATTTGAGAAACCAAAATAATAGCAAAGCCAGAAGCAAATAAGCGAGGAAAATTTGTCTTTGAAGTAAAAGCGATTTTCAAAACTCTGTATAGAAGAATAATGAATAAAAGAAAGATTATTGATACCCCGAACAAGCCAAATTCCTCAGCAATGGACGCCCAAATAAAATCGGTTTGAGATTCAGGCAAAAAACCGTATTGTGTTTGAGAACCTTTTGCAAATCCTAAACCCCAAATTCCACCAGAACCGATAGCAATTTTTGACTGCGCCTGATTCCAGCCAATCCCCAATGGTTCTATTTGCGGAGAAGTAAAGCTAATAATTCTGTCTTTCTGATAATCTTTTAATAAAAAGAGCCAGCAGAAAGTTAGAGTGAGAATACCGCAAAAAATTAATATTAAAAAATGAGAAATTTTTATTCCAGACACGAGCAGTATCCCAACCCAAAGAGCAATCAGAATTATAGCCGAGCCAAGGTCTGGCTGAGCGAAAATCAACGCGCAAGGAATTAATAAATAGACGCCAGAAAGAAAAATATGTTTGACTTTATACATTTCAACGTGACGCATTGAAAAATATTTGGCTAATAAAATTATCAGTATGAGCTTTGTCGCTTCTATCGGGTCAAAAGAAACAGGCCCTATTTTATACCAAGATTTTATGCCTCTTATTTCTGGAGCAAATAAGAAAAGCCCTGCTAAAGCTGAAACGCAAATCAGGTAAAGAATTAATATCAGGCATGGGTCGTTTCTTAATATTCTATAATCCAAAAAAGAGAATAAAAACATTAAGAAAAGCGCTATCCCCAAAAAAATAATTTGTTTATTAAAGTTTGAGAAATCCTGTTTTCCGATTGAAGAACTGTAAAGAGATAAAAGCCCTATTCCTGTTAATAATAAGGCGGATACTATAAGTACCCAATCCAATTTCAAAAAATAATGTCTAACACAATTTAATTTCCCCATTAATTATTTATTAGTGTATATACAAAGATTGTGCAACCCTCCCCCCCACAATGCGCAGAGTGTACAGAGTGTGCAGAGGTCTAACCTCTGCAGCTGCAGAGGTTAGACCTCTGCAGGTTTCTCTAGGTTTGCGGGAATCGCGGGGTTGCAGATTTGCAGAGGTTAGACCTCTGCAGCTTTTTTGCAGAGGTTAGACCTCTGCAGGTTTTTCTGCGGGTTTTTATATTTATTATTCTATTATTTCTTTACCTAAAATCTCTCTAATGTTGCGGACCATCAAAGCATCATAGGCGAAATCTTTATATATTTCTAAAGATGGAAAAATTTCCTTTAAAACATCTCTATCAATGATTCCAAGGTTTCTCTTTCCAAAACTTTCGCCTAAGCTACAAAATGGATATTTTATTGCAAATTCAAACGCTTTGTTAAATTCCTTTAAGCTTTTTTCGATACCACCGGGATAAATCTCAAAAGGATTAAAAACCTGAACATAAGCATCAAGATATTGAAGTCCTTTTTCATCCTTTGGCGTTCTTCCTTTATAAGAACCCTGAAATAACTTCCCTGTTTCTTTATATTTAGCATTGATATATCCTGTAAATCCATCGCCTATTTTTTTCATAAATAAACTGATTCCACCATTATTAATTTCTTTTAAAAGTAAATGAAAATGATTGTTTGTTAAGTGATAAGCTATGATTTTTACTAAAGGTCTATGCTCTGGCCAAGAAATAGGCCACTCAAACGGCTTGCAGAGGTTAGACCTCTGCAGATCGGCAATTTCAGAAAAAATTCGTGGAGGAGAATATTCGTCATTAAAATAACGCAAAATTTTTAAAAAACGCCATCTATCATTTTCGTCATGAACAATCGGCATTTTGCGATTGCCTCGATTATAGGCATGAATAATATCTCCAGTGGTATATGGTTCTATTCTCATATTTTTTATTTAAGTTAAGTATAATAATAACTTCTATTTACTTGTGCAAACCTGCAGAGTGCAGAGGTCTAACCTCTGCAGCTGCAGAGGTTAGACCTCTGCAGGTTTCTCCGGGGTTGCGGGGTTGCAGAGTTGCAGAGGTTAGACCTCTGCAGGTTTCTCCGGGGTTGCGGGGTTGCAGAGTTGCAGAGGTTAGACCTCTGCAGGTTTCTCCGGGGTTGCGGGGTTGCAGAGGTTAGACCTCTGCAGGATTTGCGGGGTTGCAGAGGTTAGACCTCTGCAGGATTTGCGGGGTTGCAGAGTTGCAGAGGTTAGACCTCTGCAGGTTCTCTGCAGGTTTCTGCAGGAGCTTTGTACTTTTGTGGGTTATAATAGGGTTAGGAATTGTTTTTCTGATAGAATTTTTAAACCTGTGTTTTCTAAATTTAGTTTTTTGGCTTTTTTATATTTTGAACCCGGGTTCTCCCCTATTACTAAATAGTCGGTATTTTTTGAAACAGAATTTGATGTATGCCCTCCTAAAAGACGAATTTTTTCTTCCGCTTCAGAGCGCGCTATACTTTCTAATGCCCCAGTTAAAACAAATATTTTTCCTTTTAGTTTTTTGCCGATTTCTTTTGGAGGAATAATCTCTATTCCAGTTTTCATTAAATCGTCTATCAATTTTTGGTTTGTTTTTATTTGAAACCATTTATATATTTCCTCTGACGCCCTCTCTCCAATGCCGAAAACTTTTTTTAATTCGTCTATGCCAGCTCTTTTCAATTTATCAAGGGAAATAAAATGGTTTGCC
>JAYELF010000085.1:0-6568 GCA_034717275.1 Patescibacteria group bacterium | reverse complement strand
TAGAGAAATGGCGAATAAAGGAGAAATTCCAGGAGTGAAAAAGAGCAGTTGGTAAAATCAGATTCAAATTATAGAATTTAAATTGATTTCTATGCCTCCTTTACAACTTAAACCTTAAACCTTAAACCTTAAACCTTAAATTTAATTATGACTGACCCAATAGCAGATATGTTTAATAGAATACGCAATGCTCAAGCTGTTGCTCATACAACTGTTGATGTTCCGTTTTCCAAAATTAAGTATAAAATTGCCGAGATTCTTGAGAGAAATGGACTTATTCAATCAGTTGAAAAAAAAGGTAAAAAACTAAAAAAAATAATTAGGATTACTTTAAAATATAGAAATAAACTTCCAGAAATTTCTGGATTAAAAAGAGTTTCAAGGGCGGGTCAAAGAATTTATCTTCCGTCTGAAAAACTTAAATCTTCTAAAGGCAAATACGGAATACTTATCGTATCAACTCCAAAAGGATTAATGATTAACAGACAGGCAAGAAAAGAAAACTTGGGAGGGGAGGTAATTTGCGAAATATGGTAAAGCATACAATATATACTAAATATACTAATTTTTTATGAGCAGAGTGGGTAAAAAACCAATTCAATTGCCAGAAAATGTAGAAATAAGCATAGATGGCCAAAAAATTGTTATTAAGGGCGCAAAAGGTGAACTTTCGCGAGAAATTAGACCAGAGATTAAAATTGAAGCAAAGGATAACAAGATTTTTTTAAATCCTCAAATAGAAAACAATAAAACAAAAGCGTTTTGGGGTTTAAGCAGAACATTGCTTGCCAATATGGTTATAGGTGTTACAGAAGGATATGAAAAGAAATTAGAACTCCATGGCGTTGGATATAGGGCGTCCATAGAGGGTAATGATTTGGTTTTGCAAATTGGTTTTAGCCATCCCGTGAAGATGGAATATTCAGAAGGAATTAAATATTCCGTTGATAAAAATATAATTATTATTTCTGGAATAGACAAAGAGCGAGTTAGTCAAATGGCCGCTAAAATAAGAGCAATCAGACCGCCTGAACCATATAAAGGAAAAGGGATTAGATATTTAGGTGAAATAGTCAGGCGAAAAGTCGGGAAAAGAGCTGCGGCAACAGAATAAATTTTATGTTGGAAAAACAAAAAAGGCGTCAAAGGCGTCATAAACATATTAGAAGAAAAATGAGCGGAACTTGTGAAATTCCGCGACTTTGTATTTTTCGCTCAAATAAACATATTTACGCGCAATTAATTGACGATGAAAAAGGAAAAATACTTGTTGCTGCCAACGATAAGGATTTAAAAAAAGGAACAATGAATAAAAAATCTAAAGATGAAAATTTAATTAAACAAAATAAAGTTTGTCTTGCTTATAGGGTTGGAGATTTGCTCGCGCAAAAAGCATTGGAAAAAAAAATTACTAAAATTGTTTTTGACAGAGGAGGATATAGCTATCAGGGAAGAGTGGAATCATTAGCCAATGCGGCAAGAGAAGGAAAATTAAAATTTTAAAATTAAATGTATGTTTTTCAAAGAACAAAGAAGAGAAAAAACAAAAGAAGAATTTGAATCAAAACTATTAGATTTGAGCAGGGTTTCTCATACACGCGCTGGAGGCAAGAAAATAAGATTTCGTTCAGTTGTCATTTGCGGAAACAAGGCCGGGAAAGTTGGGCTTGGAGTAGCGTCTGCGACTGATGTGGCTATGTCTGCGGAAAAAGCAACCAAATTAGCTAAAAAAAATCTGTTTGATGTTTTAATCTTAGAGGACACTATTCCTTGTTTGATTTCGGCAAAATTTGGCTCGGCAAGGGTTTTGCTTCAATCGCAGAAAAAAGGAAGAGGGTTAGTTGCCGGAGGAACGATTAGGGTTATATGCGATTTAGCGGGAATAAAAAATATTTCTTCTAAAATTTTAGGAAGAACAGGCAATAAAATGAATAACGCAAAAGCGACAATAAAAGCGTTAAAACTCCTTACACTTCAAACGTCAAGAATTAATGATAAAGAAAAGAAACAATAATTTATTTTATTACAGATATGCAATTACACGAACTTAAACCAATTCATAAAAACAAGTCAAGAAAACGAGTTGGTCGCGGCGGGAAACGCGGCACTTATTCTGGTCGCGGTTGCAAGGGACAGAAATCTCGAGCTGGCAGAAGGTTTCAGCCGATTATTAGAGGATTGATAAAAAGATATCCAAAATTAAGAGGATATAGGTTTAAATCTACAAAAACTATCCCAACCACAGTTTCTTTGCAATCCTTAGAAGAAAACTTTAAAAAAGGAGAGATAGTGGAACCATATGTTTTACTTGATAAAAAGCTTATTGATAAGGTAAAAGGAAAAATGCCAGATATTAAAATTTTAGCAAGTGGAAATATAACAAAGAAATTAATTATAAAAGATTGTTTGATTTCAGGCGAAGCGAAAAATAAAATAGAAAAATTGGGAGGTGTAATAAAAAGTCCTACCAATAATGCTATGCGTAGTATTACTGGCAAGAAAGAGCAAAACGCAAAACGCAAAACAAAAAGCTAAAAATTGAAAATTCAATAAAAATTAAAAATTAAAAATTGTTTTGCGAAACAAAAAAATATGTGGTTTGATAAAATAATTCAAATTTTTAAAATTCCCGACCTAAGAAAAAAAATATTTTTTGTCTTGGGTGTTTTTATTATTTTTAGATTAATGGCAAATATTACTATTCCGGGAATAGGCATTGACAAAGTAAAAGAATTTTTTGAACGATTTCAAATGCTTGGACTTTTAAATGTTTTTAGCGGCGGAACATTGGAAAATCTTTCTATTATAATGTTGGGATTAGGTCCATATATTACAGCGGTAATTATTATGCAATTGTTAACGATGATATTTCCACAGCTTGAAAAAATGTATAAAGAAGAAGGCGAAGCTGGCCGAAGAAAATTTAATCAATATTCCAGAATAGCCACTGTTCCCTTGTCTATAGTTCAGGGATATGCAATGTTAACATTGTTTCAAAAACAGGGGGCTATTGGACAACTTTCTCCAACGTTGCTTGTAAGTTCTATTATCACTGTTACAGCTGGAACGTTGTTTTTAATGTGGTTGGGGGAATTAATTACAGAAAGAGGGATTGGGAACGGTGTTTCTCTTTTAATTTTTGCAGGAATTATTGCTCAATTTCCCGTCAACATTAGAGAAATAATTTTAAAATGGGATCCAGCTAATCTTTCGTCATACATATTTTTCCTTATTATGGCTTTGGCTATCATCGCTGGCGTAGTTTTGATTAATGAAGGAAGACGCAATATCCCTGTTTCTTACGCTAAAAGGGTTAGAGGAATGAAAATGTATGGAGGTGTTTCTACATATTTGCCTTTAAATGTTAACCCTGCAGGTGTAATTCCAATAATTTTTGCTTTGTCTATTATGCTTTTTCCCGGAATGATAGCCAGCTTTTTAGCTGGCAACCAAGGATTTCTTGGTGTTGCGGGAAACGCTATTGGTAATTTTTTTAATAGCCAGCAAAATCCATGGGGTTATGGAATTTTATATTTTCTTTTGGTTTTTCTATTTACTTATTTTTATACCTCTGTTACCTTTGACCCCAAAGCCATCTCCTCTAATCTACAGAAAATGGGAGGATTTATGCACGGCATAAGACCTGGCAAGTCAACAGCTGTTTTTCTAACTCGCGTGCTGAATAGAATTTTAGTTATAGGAGGTTTATTTTTAGGGATAATCGCGGTAATGCCTTCAATTGTCGGAGGAATAACCGGAGTAACGAATTTTTCTTTCTTGGTTGGAGGAACAGCGCTTTTAATTGTTGTTGCGGTTGTATTGGAAACTATGCGTCAAATCAAATCCCAGCTTCAAATGAGGGAATATGAAACATTCTAATTTTTTTTAATCTTTAATCTTTAATTTTAAATGAAACAAGTTATTATTCTTATTGGTCCTCCGGGTTCTGGAAAAGGAACTCAATCCAAACTTCTCTCCAAAAAATTTGGGTTGCAATATGTAGGAAGTGGAGACACTCTTCGGAATAGACAGAAAAAAGATGATTTTACGGGAAAGAATTTAAAGAAAAAAATGGGAAAAGGCGAATTAGCCCCCAGTTTTATTATTGTTAAAATTTTAGGAGACAAGTTGGAAGAATTAAAAAAGCAATCTAAAATTAATGGTTTAGTTTTAGATGGCTGGTCTAGAATAATATTTGAGGCTATTTTGGCAGACGAAGCATTGCAATGGTATGAATGGGATAAAAAAGTAAAGATTATTTTTCTTAATATTTCCAGTAAAGAATCTTTTAATCGATTGACCAAGAGAAGGCAATGCATGAAATGCGGAAGAATTGTTCCTTGGATAGGAGAATTTAAAAAGATTAAAAAATGCGATAAATGCGGGGGAGAGCTTATCACTAGAGCAGACGATAAAATTCAATTTATTAAAAAAAGATTAGAGGAATACAAAAAAGAAACCATACCAACTATAAATTATTATAGAAAGCAGAACAGATTAATAAAAATAGACGGCAACCAGTCAATAGAAGGTGTTTTTAATGATATTTTAAAAGCAATTTAAAATGATTTTAATTAAGACGCCAGAAGAAATTGAAATAATGAAACAAGGGGGTAAATTTTTGGCAAGAATATTACAAAAGACAAAAGAAATAGTAAGACCGGGAATTACAACAAAAGAATTAGACAAATTTGCCGAAAATCTTATTTTTCAATGCGGAGCAAAGCCAGCCTTTAAGGGATACGACGGTTTTCCATGCGTTCTTTGCGCATCAGTGAACGAAGAGATTGTTCATACTGTTCCCTGTGAACGAATACTGAAAAAAGGGGATATTGTTTCCCTTGATTGCGGTTTAATTTGGAAGGGGTTTTATACTGATATGGCAATTACGGTAGGCGTGGGAGAAATTTCTTTGGAAAAAAAGACATTGCTTAATATAACCAGAGAGGCGTTGAATAGGGGAATTAAAAAAGCAAAAAACGGAAATACCTTTGGCGATATTGGAAATGTTATTCAGGAATATGTGGAAAAACAAGGATTTAATATTGTTAGAGAACTTTGCGGTCATGGAATTGGCAGAGATTTGCATGAGGACCCTTTAATTCTGAATTATAGCAAACCAAGAATAGGACCTAAAATAAGAGAGGGAATGGTTTTTTGTTTAGAGCCAATGGTAACAATCGGTGATTGGCGAATTAAAAAAGGAAAAGACGGACAATGCCTTGAAACAAAAGACGGCTCTTTGTCAGCCCATTTTGAACATATGGTGGCTATCACAAAAAATGGAGCTAAAGTCCTAACAGCCTCAATATAGACATATAAAAATTGTTAAAAATTTGACAATAAAAGAACATCATTGACAATAAAAGAACATCATTGACAATAAAAGAACATCATTGACAATAAAAGAAATCAAACATATATGTATTTAATTTATTTTAAATCCAAATAATACCTACAACAAAAAATGTCCGATCGGACATTTTTTGTCATAGGTTCTCTTTTTGATATAATATGATTAATTATCAATAAAGCATTATCAATAAAGCGTTATTAATAAAATGTCATCAATAAAACAAAAAATATTATTACTTTTATTGGGTGGATTAGCGTTTGGTTATTCTTTTACTCCTGGTCGTCAATGGAAAATTTTAAATGAAATTTCTCGGGGGTGGAAAGACATCAATGAACAAGAATTAATAAAAGAAATCAGGAATCTTTATAGGTCTAAAGTAGTTAAAAAAAAAGAAAATTCAGATGGTTCTTATACCATAGTTTTAACCGGTAAAGGAAAATTAAAAGCTTTGACTTATCATTTTGAAAAAATGAGAATTGAAAATAAGGAGTGGGATGGAAAATGGAGATTAGTGTCTTTTGATATTCCTGAAAATATTCGAGATGGCAGGAGAGCGTTGAGAGAAAAAATAAAAAAACTCGGATTTTACGAGCTTCAAAAAAGTGTTTTAGTTTTTCCTTATAAATGCAGGAATGAGATTGAATTTATAGTGGAATTTTTTGATTTAAGAAAATATGTTCGTTTTGGGGTTTTAGAATCTATTGACAATGAGATTCATTTAAAAAAGATATTTGATTTAAAATAATTTGTAAAATTTGCTATGACAAGAATTGTCCGATCGGACAATTCTTGTCATAGGTTCTCTTTCTCTTTCTCTTTCTCTTTCTCTTTCTCTATTTCTATTTCTATTTTTTTTATTACTTGTTACTTGTTGATTTATTTGCTATTCATTCTTTCTTTTTTTTGCTACAATGAATTGAGAATAACAATATTAGCAATAAAATAATAAAACATTAATATGTATATTTCAGTGGTTATCCCGGCATATAATGAAGAAAAGCGTTTGCCAAAAACGTTAATTGAAATTGATGAATATCTAAAGAAACAAGATTATAATTACGAAATTATTGTTGTTAACGACGGGTCAAGAGATAGGACAGCAGAAATTGTTGAAAAGTTGGGATTAGAAATGCCGAATTTGAGATTAATTGACAATAAAGAAAATCATGGCAAGGGATTTGTGGTCAGGCAGGGATTATTAGAAGCAAGTGG
>JAYELF010000084.1:0-6630 GCA_034717275.1 Patescibacteria group bacterium | reverse complement strand
GTAGTAGCTAATATGACTGCTTGGCTATTTTGTTTTACCTCTAAAAAACCGCCTTCAATAGAAATTTTTTCCTTCTTTTCGTTGGTTTTTATTAGTATTTCTCCCGGTTTCAGCGCGGCAATTAATGGAGTATGATGAGCTAAAATGCCTATATCCCCGTCCTTAGACGGAACATTTACTTGCCTTACCTGCCCTTCATACAATTTTTTTTTGAGGGTAAAAATAGAAAGATAAAGATTGTTCATATTTCACTGTTTATAAATTACTATTTTACTTCTTCAATTCCGCCCTTCATATAAAAAGCGCTTTCATCTTTTTTGTCGTGTTTTCCTTCTAAAATTTCCTTAAAACCCTTAATGGTCTCTTCTCTTGGCACATATTTTCCATCCATTCCAGTAAAAGTTTTTGCCACAGAAAAAGGCTGGGATAAAAATTTCTGAATTTTTCTGGCTCGCGACACTAATAGTTTATCGTCTTCTGAAAGTTCTTCTATTCCCAAAATAGCAATAATGTCCTGAAGCTCTTTATAACGTTGTAAAACCTTTTGGACTTTTCTTGCCAGCTGATAATGCTCTTCGCCAACTATCTCCGCGTCTAAAATAGTAGAAGATGATTCTAATGGGTCTATTGCCGGATAAATTCCAGATTCCGCTAATTGCCTGCTTAAAACAATAGTAGAATCTATGTGTCCAAAAGTGGCGGCTGGAGCAGGGTCGGTCAAATCGTCAGCTGGAACAAAAATTGCCTGAATAGAAGTTATTGAACCCTTTTTTGTAGAAGTAATTCTCTCCTGAAGCTCCCCCATTTCTGTAGCTAATGTCGGCTGATAACCAACAGCAGAAGGCATTCTTCCCAAAAGAGCTGAAACTTCTGTGCCGGCTTGAGTAAATCGAAAAATATTATCAATAAATAATAACAAATCCTGCCCCTCATCTCTAAAATGTTCCGCTAATGTTAAGGCTGTGAGCCCAACCCTTAATCTTACTCCTGGAGTTTCGTTCATCTGCCCAAAAACCAAAGCGGTATTTTCAAGCACTCCTGTTTCTTCCATTTCAAGATAAAGCTCATTTCCCTCTCTACTCCTCTCTCCTATCCCAGCAAAAATAGAATGTCCTCCATGCTCCTTAGACACATTATGAATTAATTCTTGAATTAAAACTGTTTTTCCTACTCCAGCTCCTCCGAATAATCCCACTTTCCCCCCTTTAATAATGGGAGACAAAAGGTCTATCGCCTTTATTCCTGTTTCAAAAATCTCTTGTTTAGTGGACTGCTCAACAAAGCTTGGAGAATTTTGATGGATAGAGGAAAATTGAGAGACATTTGGAGGATTTTTCCCGTCAATTGGTCTCCCCAAAGCGTCAAACATTCTACCCAAAATTTCTTTTCCTACCGGAACCTCAATTGGTTTTTGAGTATTTTTTACTTCAACGCCTCTTTTAAGCCCATCTGTTGAACCCATTGCTATTGCTCTTATTTTTCCCTTGCCCAAATGTTGAACGCTCTCCAATACCAGCGTCTCTTCTCCAACAGAAACATTGAGCGCGTCATATGTTTTCGGAGTTTCTTCCGGCTGAAACTCCACATCTACTACAGGCCCTATAATTTGTATAATTTTACCAATCATATATGTTTATATTTTTCTAATTTCAATAAATAGTTTTAATTTTTAAAAAATCATTAACTCATTGCTTCTTTTCCGCTTATTATTTCTGTAATTTCCGTGGTGATTGCCGCCTGTCTGGCTTTGTTATAAGTGAGAGTCAATTCTTTCAAAAATTTTTCAGCGTTATCTGAAGCGTTTTTCATTGCCACCCTTCTGGCTGAATGTTCAGAAGCATTGGACTCCAATATAATGTGATGAATAGCTGTTTGAAATAATACTGGAATAAGAGAGTCCAAAATTTCAGAAGAAGACGGTTCAAAAAGATAATTGTGATTTAGCTTGTCTGAAAATTTTTCGTCAATGCTATTATTTTCAGAATCAACACTTTCTGGCTGAGAATATTTTCCGGTTTTAGGCAGTATCCCTTTTATTATTTCCTGAATAAAATTCAAGTCAATTGGCAAAATTTTTCTTATCACTGCTTCCTGAACCATAGTGGAAACAAAATTAGTATATGACACCCAAAGTTCTTGATACTCCCCCTTTTGAAAATTATTCATAATAATTTTAGCCAATGGGCTTGTCTCTTGAACTTCTGTAAAATCTCCAAAATCTGTAAATTTTGCCGTTAAATTCAGATTTCTTCTTTGACAAAAATTAATCGCCTTCTTCCCCACCGCAATCGCTTGAATTTTTTCTGCATCCTTGTCTTTAAGAAAATTCTCCGCTTTCTTCAAAACATTGCTATTATAGCCGCCGCAAAGAGATTTATCAGATGTTACTAATAAAAGGCCTGTATTTGGACTGCTTATTTCCTGAAAAAGCCAATGCTCATTTATTTCAGTAAATTTCAGGTTTTGCAAAAGTTGAAAAACCTCCACAGAATAAGGTCTGGAACCTAAAGCTATTTGCTGGCTTTTTCTCATTTTGACAGCTGAAACTGCCTCCATTGCTTTGGTAATTTGCTGGGTATTGCGAACCGAACTAATGCTTTGCTTAATCTTTATCAGGTTTGCCATAAAATTTTAAAAATAATTTTTAAATTCCTCAACTGCTTTTTTTAATTCTTTTTCTATGTCTTCAGTTAAATCCATTTTTTTTCTTATCTCTGAAAAAATAGAGGGATAGCGATTTTCCAGATGTCCTAAAAATCTTTTTTCAAATTCTTGAATTTTCTCTACTGGAATAGAATCTATATGCCCCTTAACAGCAGCCCAAATAATTGGAACTTGTTTTTCAAAACACATCGGCTTGTAAACGTCTTGATTTAAAACCTCTGTAATTCTCTTTCCTCTTTCAATTCGCTGTTGAGTGGATTTATCTAACTCTTGCCCAAATTGAACAAAAGCGGCCAACTCCCTATATTGAGCCAAATCCAATCTTAAACTTTTGGACACACTGTTTATGGCTTTGGTTTGCGCTTTAGACCCAACCCTGGATACAGAAAGCCCTACATTTAAGGCAGGTCTTTTCCCCTGATAAAAAAGTTCTGATTCAAAATAAATTTGTCCATCAGTAATAGAGATAATATTCGTTGGGATATAAGAAGAAATATCCCCAGCTTGAGTTTCAACAATGGGAAGAGCTGTTAAAGAACCTCCTCCTTTTTCCTTGTTTAATTTACATGCCCTTTCTAATAGCCGAGAATGAAGATAAAAAACATCGCCCGGATACGCTTCTCTTCCCGGAGACCTTCGCAGTAATAAAGAAATTTGCCTATAAGACTGGGCATGCTTGCTAAGGTCGTCATAAATAACAAGAGCGTCCCTTCCCTTGTCCATAAAATACTCTCCAATAGCGCAACCCGCAAAAGGAGCAAGATAGCATAAAGAAGCAGAAGAAGAACTGCTTGCGGAAACAACAATGGTATGTTCCATACTGCCGGCTTTTTCCAAATCAGCAACAATTTTAGCTATTTTTGATTCTTTTTGGCCAATAGCCACATAAATACAAACCGGGGTAGGAAACATATCTTGCTTTTGATTAAGAATAAGACCCAAACTAAAAGCGGTTTTTCCAATTTTCCTATCTCCAATAATAAGCTCTCTCTGCCCTCTTCCAATGGGAATCATTGTATCAATCGCCTTAATCCCCGTATGAAGAGGAGTATTTACCGGCTCTCTTTCCATTACTTTTGGCGCTATTTTTTCAATTGGATAAAATTTTTCTTGTCTAATTGATCCTTTGCCATCTAATGGTTCCCCCAAAGGATTTACCACCCTTCCCAATAAATCATCGCCAACAGGAACAGAAAGAACTCTTCCTGTAGTTTTTACCAAATCTCCTGACTTAATTTTTTCCCACTCTCCCAAAATAATAGCTCCAACAGAGGTTTCCTCTAGATTAAGAGCTAAACCTAAGACATTATTAGGAAATTCTAATATCTCTGAAGCCATAACATCTGTTAATCCGCTAATTTGAGCAATTCCGTCTGCCACTTTAATAACCTGGCCAACATTGCTCACCTTTATTTCTGATTGAGTTTTCTCAATTTCTCTCCTTAATTTTTCTATTATTAATTGTTGTTCAGACATTTTGTTTAAGTTTTAATTTCATTATTTCTAATTTAGTTTTTATGCTTCCGTCAATTAAAGTATCCTTGGTTTTTATAATCAACCCTCCTACTATGTTTGGATTGACAAATTCCTCTATTTTTCCGTGTTGTTTAAGTTTCTCTCTTAAGAAATCAGATAATGGCTTGGCTGAAATTACTTTCATTTTCTCTTCTTTCTCTTCTTTTATTTTTTCAAATTCCTCAATTATTTTGTCTGTCAAATAAAGATGAAAATTTGCTCGAAGTAATTTCGCAAAACACAAAATAATTTTGTCTAATTCCTCTGCTTTCGCGTTATTCGTTATTTCCTCTAAAACAATGGCGTATTCTTTTGAATTCATAATTTAGATAATGCTTCTTGCGCTAATTCTCTTTCTTTATCTTCTGATAATTTTTCTTTTAATAATTTTCCCGCGACAAGCGCGATTAAATTGGCAATTTCCCCCTTTGTTTCTGTCATTATTTTTTCTTTCTGCTGAATAGCCGCTATTTCCTCCCTCTTTAATAATTCCTTGCCGTCTTCCTGCGCTTGGCTTAAAATTTCTTTTTTCCTTTCTTCTGCTAATTTTCTGGCTTGAACCAAAATATCTTCCGCTTTCTGATTTGCTCTATTTAAAATCCCCTCCCTTGTTTTTTTAATCTCATTGACTTTTGTCTCTATTTCTTCAGCTCTCTTTAATCCTTCGTTTATTTTATTTCTTCTCTCTTCTAATATCTTCAAAATCGGCTTATAGAGAAGCTTTTTTAACAAAAACAAAAGAATAGCAAAGTTGACTATCTGAGCTAAAAGCAGTTTCCAATTAATACCTAAATTTTTTAATAATTCTTCCATTGTTTTAAAATTCAAAAAAGATGACTTTTCAATTAAAAAGTCAAAAAATTATTCTAAGCGACATCATCGCTTAAACAAATTTTATAATTAAAGCTATTACCAGCGCGTAAATGGCTACTGCTTCCGCAAAGGCAATTCCTAAAATCATAGTGGTCTGAATCTTAGGAGAAGCGTCTGGGTTTCTGCCAATTGCCTCGGTTGCTTTTCCAGCCAAAATGCCAATACCTACTCCGGGGCCAATGGCTCCCAGACCTATGGCTAATCCCGCTGCTAATGCTTTTGCTGATTCTATTTCCATAATTTTATTTTATATTTTTTTATTTTATAATCCTTAATCACTAATTGTGGCGACCTTAAAAAATATCAAGGTTAATAAGGAAAATATTAACGCCTGAATTATTCCTACAAAAATTTCTAAACCTAAAAAAGGAATTGGAGCAATAATTGGAACCAATACTCCGATTGTTATTAACAGAACTTCTCCAGCAAAAATATTTCCAAAAAGTCGAAAGGAAAAAGAAATAAGTTTAGCAATCTCGCTAATTAGTTCCAATACTCCGACAAAAAAACCCAATGGTGATTTTAAACAAATGAATTTTGAGAAGTATTTAAAAAAACCGATTGTTCCTATTCCAACTATCTGTGTTAACGCTACTGAGATAATAGCTAATCCTAACGTAAAATTCAAGTCGCTAGACGGAGAACGAATAAAAGGAAGGATGTGCCCCTCCCCTGCTTCTCCTTCGGTTATGCCTATCGCGTTTAATCCCGGTAAAATTTCCAACCAATTAGATAGAAGAATAAAAAGAAACAATGTTGCGGTTATTGGAAAAAATTTTAATGCCTGTTTTTTAGAGCCAACAACACTTTCAAAAAAGTTAAACATATTCTCTATAACCATCTCCACTATATTTTGCAATTTGCCCGGGGATTTTTTAATATTTTTAGAAACTATAATGCTAAAAAATATCAAAATTGACATTACCAACCATGTCATAATCAAGGTATTAGTAATAGGAAAATTAAATATATGAAAAAGAACTTCTGATGTTAGTGAAATATGTACCATAATCTATAAACCTCTTATAAGATAATCATTTTTGCTTTTACTGTAAAAAATTATTTCACAATGAGTTTAGTGTTATTTTAAAAAAAATTTTAAATATTTTTTATAAATAAAAAAACTTGAACTAATAATTGAAATCAGAATTCCAGCCAAAAAGAAAAAAGGAAAGGTCTGTAAATATTTGTCTATTAATCTTCCTCCCAACCCAAACAAAATTAAAGGGACGACTATCATATAGCCCAATCCCCACGCTAATTTAAAAAGATTCCAAAAATTGTTTTGACCCGAGCTATCTGGCTTTATTTTCGTCATCTTTATCAGGATATAACTAAATCACAAAAAAATCAAATCCCAAAACCCCAAACACCCCCATAGATGATAAATGATCAATGATTAGTAATTAGTGATAAATGATCAGTGATAAATGATCAGTGATAAATGATCAACAAATTAGGGGACGCTTCACTTTTAGTCGGGGTTTTAGGCGTTTTTGCTTTCTCTTCTCATCTTTCGGTTTATCTTTTGATTTTCCATATATCTCTGACTATCACTTCCCCACGCTTTTTTGTTAT
>JAYELF010000083.1:0-6658 GCA_034717275.1 Patescibacteria group bacterium | reverse complement strand
CTGATATTATTCCTTGCTGAAGAGCTATTTGGTTCTTTGCAAAAGTTGAAGGTTCTATGTCTTTTAAAAAGAAATTCATTAAGAGGTTGGATGCGTCAACAAATACGCCGCATATAACAGGTGTAAAATTAACTAATATCGCCATTATAATTAATAATGGCAATGCTTTTTTTGCGCCATACCCTTCTATTCTCAAGGCAGTCGCGACCCCAATTATCATTATTCCGATTGCAATAAACGCATAAGAGAGACCTCTTGTAATAGGCCAGCCAGCATTAATAACTGGATTATCTGTCACGCTGGTATAGGGCATAAAAGAGAGAAAATTTGGGTCAGTCGCATATTTTAAAATATAGCCGGCAACCACTGTAATCGCTGCTGTGCATGCCGCAATTAAATGAATAACTCCCCCAATAATAGCTGTGCCAAAATGGACGACAATGGTACCCAGCGGATCTGATTCCGCTACAATCTTAGCTCCTCCTGCCATAGGTATATTATTCTCCATGCCTTCAAATATCTCCCCTGCGGTTTTTTTGGTAGCGTCTTGAGCGGACACAATAGCAGGATGCGCGAGAATAAAAAGTAAAGACAAGACAATCAAAACGCCAAATAATAATCGCGTGTTATTTTTGATTTTTAATGATTTTAATTTAATCATTTTAATTATTACTTAATTATAATTGATTATACAAAAGAAGTAAAAAATAATATATGATATCTTTGAATTACGAAATTGGTTTTAGAATTCAGATAAGAAATTTTTTTAGCATCGGGCTGGCAGTTAGTTTGGCGCGCTAAAAAGATTTCTTATCTGAATTCCTTTACTGGATGGCGCATTTCGTAATTCAAAGACGTTATATGTTTTGATAGGTTTTACTTAAATCAATCCAATTATTAATAGTTAAGCTTTCTGCTCTTTGTTTTGGATTGATTTTATTTTTTAAAAGCCATTTTTCTATATTTTCTTTACTCTGTTTTTTGAAAAGAGATGAATTAAAAAAAATATTGAGAATTTGTTTTCTTGGTTTTGAAAATCCGATTTTTACTATTTCAAAAAACAGATTTTCTAATTTTCCAATTATGCTTGGAAATTTGTTGTTTGGATTTATTCTAATAATCGCTCCGTCAACTTTTGGTTCCGGGAAAAATGATTTTTTAGAAACAAAACCTATGATTTTTGTTTGAGCGTAAAATTGGACAAAAACAGCAAGTAAATTCATATTAGGCGGTTTAGCGCAAATTCTTTGGGCAACTTGTTTTTGGACCATTAATATCATTGAATTAGGATGATTTTTTAATTCAAGAAATTTTCTAAGGACAGGAGTTGCTATATAATACGGCAGATTAGCTGTTATTTTGTATTTTTTAGATTTGAGTTTTAATTCATCAATCTTTATTTTCAATATATCTCTTTGAATAAATTCCACATTTTTATAATCCCTTAGTTCTTCTCTTAAAATTTCAAACATTTTTTCATCCTTTTCTATTGCAATCACTTTTTTTGCTTTTTGAGAGAGTTCCTTGGTTAATGTCCCAAGACCGGGCCCGACCTCTAAAACAATATCATTTTTTTGTATAGAAGACGCTTTGATAATTTTTTTAAGGATTTGTTGGGAAATTAAAAAATTTTGTCCAAGTGATTTTTTGGGAAGCAAATTATATTTTTTGACCAGATTTTTAATTTCGTTTTTTAACCTTAAATCCATATTTATTTATTTTATCTTTTTAACAATTTAATTTCAAACCATCTGTGGACAACTTGCTTGACTTTTTTAAAAGGGATGTTATCCTTAAAACAATTTGAATATTTATGGATTTATTTTCTAAGATAAGAAATTTTAAGACAGTATTCAAAATAGAAAATATAAAAAGTATTAAGGGTTCTACAAAAACCCTTTTTGTTGATTTAGGATATTTAGGAATAATCTCTGTTTTTTTATTTGGATTTGTTTCTTTTCTTCCATTGTTTTGTCAGGAATTTAGCCAAGGTCAAATAGAAAAAGCGATTTCAGTGTTAGAAAAAGACAAAAATTTATCTTTTAACGGGCTTGTTGACGGATGCAAGTTTGTTTCTCCAAAAAAAGTGATGTATGAATCCTCTGATCTTTCTTTAATACAAAAAAATAGTTTAGAATCAAGGGTGCCTCCTGTTTTAATCGCTTCCCAGGTTTTAGGGGCGATGAATGGAGAAGTTGTTTTTGAATCTCAAAACCAAAGGGATATTACGGAATATATAGTAGAAAAAGGAAACACTTTGTCCTCAATTGCTGTTAAGTTTAATATTGATTTAGAAACTCTGCTTTCTTCAAACAATCTAAATAAAAAATCAAGAATTAGGCAGGGACAAAAATTAATTATTTTACCGATTTCTGGAGTAGTTCATATTGTAAAAAAGGGGGACACTTTGAGCCAGTTGATTAAAACCTATAAAGGAGTGAAGGAAGAAATAATTGATTTTAACAATCTTTCGTCTGAAGGAAAGATTTTTATCGGAGATATATTAATTATCCCGGAAGGGAAAATGCCGTTAAAAAGAATTGCGTCTCCACAAATTCCATTAGCTAATTCTTATTTTATTTTTCCTTGTCAGGGGACTGTAACTCAAGGATTGCATTGGTATAATGCTATTGATGTTGCTAATAAGTGTGGAACTTCTATTTTTGCCGCGGCAGAAGGTTCAGTCCAAAGGACTGGATGGACTAATCGTGGAGGATATTATGTCCGAATTTTGCATTCAAACGGAGTAGCTACTTATTATGGCCATTTATCCAAAATTCTTGTTAATTCTGGACAAAAAGTGTCTCAAGGAGAAATTCTTGGATTGATGGGACGAACAGGACACGCGACTGGATGCCATATTCACTTTGACGTTATAGGAACAAAAAATCCTTTATCTGGGCATAAAGTTGGTTCTTATCTAAAGTTTTAATTATTTGTCACTAACAAATAATCACAAATAAATAATCAGGGGAGACCCGCTCTCCCCCATGGGAGAGCGGGTCTCCCCCAAACTAATAATCACTAATTTACAGAGGACAGACCTCTGTTTTTTAATTTGTCCTCTATCCATTGTTTCTTGTCCTCTATCCATTGTTTCTTGTCCTCTATTTATTGTCCATTGGTTGTTGGCTACTCGTTTTCTCTCATTCTATACATTGTTGCTTCGCTTACGCAGTCAAAAGAAATATCATCTAATCCTTCTAAATCCGCGATTGTTCTGGCAATTTTTAAAACGCGGTGATATCCGCGAGCGGATAATTTCCTGTCATTAATATATTTTTTAAGCATAGATTGAGATTTTGAATCAACTTGGCAATATTTTTTTATTTGCGGAATATCCATTTCTGAATTTACTAATCCTTTTTCTTTTTCAAATCTTTGTTTTTGTTTTTGCCGAGCATTATTTACCTTTTCTTTTATTTCAATTGATAATTTTTTTTCTTCAGGTTCAATTAATTCATCATATTTTAGCTGTGGGACGCTTATAAAAAGGTCAATCCTGTCCATCAACGGTCCAGACAGTTTCCTGCGGTACATTGCTATTTGCGACGGAGAACATGTGCATTTTTTCTCTGGATCGCCGTAATAACCGCAGGGGCAGGGATTGCTTGCCGCTATTAGCATAAAGCGCGCTGGAAAGATCTGGCGATGTTTTGCTCTTAATATAGAGATTTTTCCATCTTCTATTGGTTGACGCAGAGATTCCAACACATTGCGGTGAAATTCAGGAAATTCATCTAAAAAAAGAACGCCACGGTGGGCTAATGTTATTTCTCCGACTCTCGGAGGATTTCCTCCGCCAATCAGAGCTGCTTCAGAGCTTGTGTGATGTGGAGAACGAAATGGCCTTTGAGTAATCAAAGAGCTTCGTTCTGGCAAAAACCCTGCTACGCTGTAAATCTTGGTTATTTCTAAAGATTCTTCAAAAGTTAGCTGTGGCAAAATTGACGGAATTGATTTTGAGAGAAGAGTTTTGCCCGCTCCCGGAGGACCAGTCATTAAAAGATTGTGAGAACCGGCAGCCGCTATCTCTAAAGCTCTTTTTGCGTATCCTTGACCCTTAATCCATCCTATGTCCAGGCAATCGCTTTCTTTTTTTAAGAAATCTTCTAATTTTATTTGAAGAGGAGTAATTTTTTTCTTGCCTGTTAAATAATTAATTGTTTCTTTCAATGATTCTACTCCAATAACTTTTAATCCTTTAACCATTCCCGCTTCTTGAGCATTAGCATTTGGAAGTATGATTTCAGGAATATCTTTTTCCTTGCAAGTCAAGGCAAAAGAAAGAGCTCCCTTTATTGGCCTTAATTTTCCGTCTAAAGATAATTCTCCGAGAATAATTTTGTTGTTTGGATAAAATTTGATTTGTTTTGAAGCAAGGAGATATCCCAATGCAATCGGTAAATCATACATAGACCCTTCTTTTTTTAGATCTGCTGGAGCCAGATTAACTAAAACCCGAATTGGCTGTTGAAAAGGAGAACAAAAATCAGAGCTTTTTATAGCTGTTCCTACCCTTTCTTTTGATTCCTGAACTGCTTTGTCTGGCAGTCCAACAATTTCAAAATGCCTCAATCCATACGAGGTGTCCACTTCTACTTCAATGATTTGGGCGTTTAGACCAATAATTGTGGCTGAATAAACCTTAGAAGGCATATTTTGACATTAACAAATTCTCAAAAATTTAACAAACATTATAAGAAAATTGAAATTAAAATTAAGGGCAGGCATATGTAAATATTTTTATATATTCTCTTTGAATTACGAAATTGGTTTTAAAATTCAGATAAAAAGATTTTTTATCTGAATTCCTTTATTAAATAGCGTATTTCGTAATTCAAAGATACTCTAATTTAAAAAGAATATCTTAAAAAAGCAATAGGATTATTAAAAAAAGCTTGATATATTCCTTTTTTGATAAAGGTTTATTTTTATAAAAACAGCGGTTTTGTCCGCTGTTTTTAAATTTAAATAATGTCTAATAAGTTGATAAATTTTTTTATTTTTCTTGAGAATTTGAGTGTTCACACTTTATGCAAAAGCGGGCTTCGGGTAATGTTTTAAGCCGTTTTTCAGAAATAGGTTTTTTGCACTTTTCGCATTTTCCGTATTTATTATTCTTGATTTTTTGAAGAGCAATACTAATATCTTTTAATTTTGTCTCCAGACTATATTCAATTGGAAGACGGGTTGAATATTCCTCCACCTTGTCTGCGTCAGAGTCCAGTCCTCTGTCAAATTTTGGAAACCTGCTCTTCCAATTGTTTTTTAATTTTTTGTCTTTTTTAGCAAAAGAGCCAAGTTCTTCCTCTAATATTTTTTTTTGTTTTTCCAACCTCTTTTTTAGAAATTGGAGCAATTTTTCATCCATAAGCGAATTAAAGTGAATTAAAATTCTCCTTTTAATTTATCAAACATTCTTAACATACTCTCTCCAGAAGAAGTGAAAATGAGATAATCATCCATTATGCCATAACACACGCCAGAATTCTTTGGAGGGAACGAGATATAGCGAAAATATTCATTTTTATATTTTGCTTCCTTGAAATGCAGATTTGACGAAGGTTTTAATTTTCCCATTAAAATAGAAAAATTCTCAAAATCTTTTTCCATAGTTGGTTCCCAATTTCTTAGAACTTTGGATAAATTTTCTTTCTCATTGATTTTAGCTATAAACCCTAAACGATTAGACCCTTCAGACGCATAAGGAGAAGAATAAACAAATAACGTAAAATCATTGTCTATTTTGTTATAAAAATTTTCAGGGATTTGGACTTCAAGCTCTTTGCAAAATTCCGCAAATCCAAGTATTGTATTTTTTTCTCTATCCTTAATTAAAACCCTTATAAAACCATATCCAGACAAATCTTTTCTTAATAAAAATGAATATAAAGCGCTTGAAAGGGTTTGAGACGCGTCAAACTCTACCATTTTTTCTTCAGAAGTTGAGATTAGAGATGGCGGAGCAATTGGTTCTGGTTCTTGAGGAGTTTGTTCTTCTGGTTGGGTTGGTTCAGGTTCATCTTGAGGTTCTATGTGCCAATACCAAAAACTGGCAATTAGCCCAAATAAGGCAACGATTATGGCTATTGTTAAAGCTCTTACATAAAATTTTTGTTTAGGGCTTGGAGCTATAGGTAGAGGTCTATAAACCTCTTTTACTGTTTTTAATGAAACATTTTCTTTTTTCTCTGGCTTTTCTTCTTTTTGTTTAAACCAAATTTCTTCTGATTTTTCAACAGGTTTTTCAAAAATTGTTTCTTTTTCCCCTTCTTGTTTATTTTCCGATCTTAGCCGAATTTTCTCTAAGAATTTTTTTCTTTTTTCCGCTTTTTCCGTTTCTATTTTCTTATTTTTCTCTTCTTCTTCTCTTGTGTATTCCTTGTTTTCCATTTCTTCGTTATTGTTCATATTGTTTGTTTTTTTATAAGTAAAACCCTTATTAATTATATTTTTTTACCTTTAATTTTTAGGAGATTTACCTATCAATCTTTTTCTAATTTTTTGATTGACGAATCAATTTTATCTTTATCTTTTTCTAATTTCTTGATTTTATTTGATATTTTCTCGTATTTTTTCTTAACTTGCTCTACATTATTGTCTATTTTAGTTTTTTCTTCTTCTAATATCCACCTTTCTTCCTCAACCTTTTTTC
>JAYELF010000082.1:0-6970 GCA_034717275.1 Patescibacteria group bacterium | reverse complement strand
AAGTTTGAAATATGTGGAGGAATGGTAAGAACAGGATGAAAAAAAATGAAAAAAGGAGCATAAGATGGAAAATAAAGAAATTGGAACGCAAGAAGAAAAACAGAAAGAATCAATAAGATTGGGAAAAGAAATAAAGCGTATTGCAAAACTTTTAAACCAAGAAATTTTAAAAGAAAAGAAAAAAAAGCGCAAAAAACGGATTTTTTCTTAAGAATAAATTTTTAAAAAATTTAAAGGAGGTGTAAAATGGGAGAGAATGAAAATAAAGAAGGGATAAAGCTTGAGGATAGCTATACATTTGAGGAGCTATTCGGCGTAGAAACAGTGATTAAAAATGTTTTGAAGATGGATTTGACCCAAAAAATAGAATTACTCAAGTCAATGAGTTACTTGTCGCTGGACGCGATAGAACAAGTTGTGGACAATTTAATCAAAGACCACAAAGAGGAAGTAGCCGGAAGATACAAACTTCAAAAAAGCATAGAAATGATGGATAAGCATGGAGGGATAAAAAAAAGATTATAATAATAAATTTTTAAAAAATCAAAATTTTAAAAAAGGGCAGGAAAATTCCTGTCCTTTATTAATGGCAAAAAAATAATTAGGAATAGGAAACAAAATTAGAAATTAGACCCATAACGAAAAATGTCCGATCGGACATTTTTTGTATGGGGTGTTAGAAATTAGGAAGAGATGTTAGAAAAAAAGATAGAAAGTTGACAAAATTTAGTATTTTGGTACGTTGGAAGTAGTAATAAAAAAATAAGATCTTTAATAATAAAAAATTAAGGAAAGGATTTAATAGAAATATGAAATGAATAATTAGGTTAAGAATATGAGAGTATTAGAAAGAATCAGGACTTGGCTTCTGGAGAAGCGGAAAAGAAAAACTCAAGTGTATGTGAGGAAATCTTAGGCCGAAGATCTTAAATATCGTTAAAAGACAAATAATTGAAAAGGAGGATAAAATGAGAAGAAAGAAAACTACAAAAAAATTCAACAAAAAGGAGGAACAAAAGCAGAAAAAATTAGAGCAAGAAGTAAAACAGGAAGAATTTGAAAAAAAATTCAGAAAAAGAATGTCAAAAGCTATAGCAGGATTGTAAGGTTTGCAAGTTTAAAAATAAGTATAGGTTTGTGAATAAGGAGGTAAAAAAATGGAAAAACCAATGTTGAACAAAAAGGCGAGAAGATTTCTTCTCGCCTAATTTAATGCTAAAAATTTAATTTTAGATTTATTTTGTGTTATAATATTAAAATAAGCGGAAAGGTCGGAAATAAAAAATAAAAAATAAAAAATAAAAAATGAGTATTTTTTATATTATCCCAATAATTTTAGGAGTTATTATTCTCTGGGTTGTTTTTACATATAATGGGCTAATAAGAATTAAGAATAGAAGCAAAGAGGCGTGGTCAGATATAGATGTCCAGTTAAAAAGGAGGTATAATTTAATCCCAAATTTAATAAACACTGTCAAGGGATACGCGTCTCACGAAAGAGGAGTGTTTGAAAAGGTAACCGAAGCAAGGTCGGCGGCTATGGGAGCGAAAACATTAAAAGAGAGGGGAGAAAAAGAGAATGTGCTGTCAAATACCTTGAAATCTTTGTTTGCTGTATCTGAAAATTATCCTCAATTAAAAGCGTCAGAGAACTTTCAATCACTCCAAGACGAATTAGCGGATACGGAAAATAAAATTCAGGCCGCTCGCAGATTTTATAATGGAAATGTTAGGGATTTAAGAATTAAAATTGAAAGTTTTCCAGCAAACATTGTCGCGTCTCTTTTTAATTTCAAAAAAATGGAATTATTCGCGCTTAATGAAGAAGAGGAAAGAAAAGTTCCAAAGGTAGATTTTTAATTATTTAATTTCTGGTTAATTTCTAAGTCAAAAATTTTTGTATGACTCTTTATACTCAATCTGATTCCAATGTTCGAAAGACCTGGTTTTTAATGGTTTTCTTTTTGCTTTTTATCATCGCATTAGGATGGCTTTTTTCATATCTTTTGGATAGTTATTTTATCTTGATAATTGCTATTGTTTTTAGTTTGTTTATGAATTTATATAGTTATTGGTATTCAGACAAGCTTGTTTTGAAAATGGTTAAAGCTAAAGCTATTGAAAAAAAAGATAATCCAGAATTCTATAGAATTGTTGAAAATCTTTGTATTACCGCAGGGCTTCCTATGCCAAATATCTACATAATGAATGAGTCTCAACCAAACGCTTTTGCTACTGGCAGAGATAAAAATCATTCTGCGGTGGTTGTAACAAAAGGATTATTGGAGATGTTAAACAAGCAGGAGTTGGAAGGAGTTATTGGCCACGAGCTTTCTCATATTGGGAATAGGGATATTCTACTGCAAACAATAATTGTTGTTTTGGTTGGAGTCATTGCTATGCTTTCGGATTTTTTCTTAAGGATAAGTTTTTTTGGAGGAGGAAGAAGGGGTTCCAGAGATTCTGGAGGATTATTGCTTTTAATCTTAGGAATTGCTGCAGCCATATTAGCTCCATTAGCCGCTGGTTTAATTCATATGGCTGTTTCAAGAAAAAGGGAATTTTTAGCTGATGCTTCAAGCGCACTTTTAACCAGATACCCGGAGGGATTAGCTCAAGCATTAGAAAAAATTTCTTCTAATCCAGCGCCAATGAAAGTGGCTAAGAATTCTGTTGCCCATTTATTCATCAGCTCTCCTTTTAGAGGAAAAGAAAAGAAATCCTGGCTTAGAAAATTATTTATGACACACCCTCCAATAGAGGAACGGATAAAAGCTCTTCGTCAGATGTCTGTGTAATACAACTATCATTTTAATCCAGAAATAGACATTATTGTAAAATAAAATAGTTATTCTAAAACAAAACAGTTATTGTAAAACAAAACAATGGTTAAGAAATTACAATTCCCAAAAGGTTTTTTGTGGGGTTCAAGCGTTTCATCTTATCAGGTTGAAGGCGGGATTGAGAATTGCGATTGGTCAAAAAAATTTCCAGCAGGAAAGGCATGCGACCAATACAATAATCATTAATCATTAACCATTAATCATTTATCAATTATCAATAATCATTAATACAGGCAAACAATGAAAATTATATGGTTTTAGAAGTTAAAAAATATCCAGACCCAATTTTAAGAAAGAAATGCAGGAAAGTTGAGGATATAAACAAAGAAACAAAGAATTTAATTAGAGATATGCTTGAAACAATGTATGCGAATAATGGGGTTGGACTATCCGCTTGTCAGGTTGGCGTATTAAAAAATATAAGCGTAGTAGATGTTGGCTCTGGTCCAATGGTTTTTGTGAATCCAAAAATTTTACAAAGGCAAGGAAAAGAAATTTCAAAAGAGGGGTGTTTAAGTATTCCGGGTGTTTTCTTGAATATAAACAGGGCTAAAGAGATAGAGGTTGAGGCGGTTAATCAAAATAGAGAAAAGTTCAAAATTCAGGCAAAGGGACTATTATCTTATTGTCTTCAGCACGAAATAGACCATCTCAACGGAATTTTAATTTTAGATAGGATTGGTCTTTTAAAGGGTATGGCGTTAAAGAAAAAATTATCCAAAAATCTAAAAATTCATAAACAATAATATTATTAAAAATAATGAAATTTATGGCTAAATACAAAATAAACAAAGAAAAATGTCTTGGTTGCGGAAATTGTGTTGCGAATTGTTTTAATGCCATAAAGATTGGAGAAGACAATAAAGCAGAAATTATAGACCAGGAAAAATTAGATAAATGCGGAGGACAAGAAATTTGTCCTTTTGGAGCAATAGAAAAAATTTCAAAATAAATTTTTTACTTTATTAAATTTAGAAAATTTTATATCTAAACAAGTTTTTTTAAATGATTTTTAAAAAAAGAGTATTATTTTTCGGACTATTTCTATTTCTGGGATTATTTTTAATGCCCAATTTTGTGTTTGGAGAAAATAAGAATCTTTGCGTTGTTTATATTACTGGGATTGGCTGTCCAAATTGCGCTTTTACAGACGCTGTTTTTTTTAGCGAATTAACTCAAAAATATCCAAATTTGATAATCATAGAATACGAAATTTACCAACAACATAAAGAAAATTCTTCAACAGCCAGCGAATATTATAAGAATTATAATATTCCGGGATACATTCCGCTTTTAATTGTCAACAAAGATAAATGGTTGCAGGGAAGAGACAATGTTTTAAAGTTTAACGACCTAATTAAAGGTTTGAAAAATAATTATTTTCCCCTAGAAAATGGGTCGGAAATAAGTTTTAAAGAGTTAGTATTAACTTCCTTGCCAGGACAGCCAAAAATTTGGACTAAAAACAGGGTTTTGATTAAAAAAGGAGATAAAGGGGATAATGAATTGTTAAAAAAATTATTACTAACAGACGATATTTCCGCTGTTTTAGAGAATATTAATTTTGAAAAAAAAGAGCCAAAAGAAATTTCATTATCAGGAATTAAATTTTCCAAATTGGATGTTGTTTCAAGCATAAAATTTAATAACGCTGTTAAATTAGATGATTGGTTTTTTCAATGGAACGAACAGGAAATAGAAAATAACGAGGCGATTAAGAGCAAAAAAGAGAATAAAAACAATACCCTTAAAAACAAAAACCAATTTAAGTTTGATAAAAATCTTATCCCTCTCATAGGAATTATTTTGGCGCTTATTATTAGCATTCTCTTGCTTTTGAAAATAGGTAGAAAAAAATATGAAACCTAAAAAGATTATTATTGCTATTTTAATTATTAGTTTTTTAATCGCTTTTTTCTTTTTAGCTCAAAAAGCAGACCCAAGTTATTTCAATGAATTGGGGCTGTCTTTGCCATTACCGATTTTCACTTTTATTATTGCGATTATTGACGGCTTAAATCCTTGCACAATTTGGGTTTTAACTTTTTTATTAGCATTGCTTATTTCTGTTTCTGATAACAGAAAAAAGATATTTTTAGTCGGGTTTAGTTTTATTTCTGTTATTTTTTTGTTTTATTTCTTGTTTATGGCGGCTTGGTTAAATATTTTTAAATTTATAGGATTTATAGGTCCTCTAAGAATCGCTATTGCCATTATTGCCATAATAGCTGGTTTAATTAACTGTAAAGATTTTTTTGCTTTCAGGAAAGGAATAACATTGATGATTCAAGAAAAACATAAATTTGTTTTAATAAAAAAGATAGAAAATATTAAAAAAGTGATAAAACACGGTTCATATCCGAGCGTAATATCGGCTTCTGTAGTTTTAGCGGCTTTTGCTTCTTTAGTTGAATTGCCCTGCACTGCTGGCTGGCCAGTAATTTACACAAGCGTTTTGTCTTCAAAAATTTTTACAAACACATTTCAGTATTATTCTTGTCTATTTTTTTACAATTTAATTTACATTATTCCATTATTTGTTATAATATTATTATTCGGATGGTTTTTTAAGGGAAAACAAATCAACAAGGAACAGATGCAAATTATAAAATTAGTCGGTGGAGTTATTATGCTTGGATTGGGGATAATTTTATTGGTTAATCCAGGACTATTAACACTTGTTAATTAAAAATAGATTTTTAAGATATGAAAATTTTAAAAATTGGCTCTAAAACCTGTCAGGAATGCAAGACAATGAAACCGCGTTTTGCGGAGATAGAAAAAGAATATCCTTGGCTAAAAACCGAGTATATTGGAATTGATAAAAAGCCAGAAGCGATAAAAAAATATCAAGTTCTTTCTATGCCAACTTTTATTTTTTTTGACAAAAACAACAAGGAATTTAAAAGATTTACAGGAATAGTAAAAAAAGATGTTTTAATAAGAGCTATTTTAGAGAACAAAGACAAATAAAATAAGAAATAAAAAATATTAGGAATTAAAAACAAAAAGCGTTAAAAATGTCTTGAAAAGGGCATTTTTATTATTTTCAATATTTGATATAATAAAAAAATCTAAAATAAAAATAAATGGATACAGAAACAGGTCTTAGAAAAATAAAGCAAGAGGTTTTAAATTGTAAAAAGTGCTCTCTTTATAAGGAGAGATTAAAAGATGGCTGTTTTCCTGTAATTGGAGAGGGAAGCCATATTTCGCCAATAATGTTTATTGGCGAAGCGCCTGGTTTTCAGGAAGCAAAAACAGGACGTCCATTTTGCGGAGCGTCAGGCAAAATTTTGGACGAATTATTAGAATCAATAGGAATAAATAGGAAAGAAGTTTATATATGCAATCTGCTAAAATGTCGTCCGCCTAATAATCGCAACCCTAAACCAGAAGAAATTAAGGTATGTGTTCCTTATTTAGAAAGACAAATTGACATTATAAAACCAAAAGTAATTTGTTTGTTGGGAAATTATTCTACTGCTTATATTTTTCAAAAATATGGATTAAAAGAGGAATTTCAGGGAATTAGCAAAATTCACGGAAAAATTTTTGAAGTAAAAATTCTTATTGACTTAATAAAAATTATCCCTCTCTATCATCCGGCTGTGGCGGTTTATAATAAAAATATGATAGAGGTTTTAAAAAAAGATTTTCAAATTCTTAAAAATTGTTAGATAAAAAATACTATAGCTTAAAATTTCTGGCAATTTTTTTGATAACATCCATTAATTTGACAATCTTTTTTAGAGAGTTAAAATTAAAATAATCTATTTAAAAAATTAAAATAATTTAAGCAATCTATGGAAAATAAAATTAAGAAAATTAAGAAAAGAGACGGAAGAATAGTTGATTTTGACCAAGCTAAAATAATGAGGGCTATTTTTAAGGCCCTGACTGCCACAGGCGAAGGCGATAATGACACTTCCAAAAGAGTTTCCAGCAAGGTTGTTAATATCTTGGAGAGAAGATTAAAAAAAGACGAGCTTCCCGCTGTTGAGCAAATTCAAGATATTGTAGAGGAAGTTTTAATTTTAGAGGATTTAGTGGAAACAGCTAAGTCCTATATTTTATACAGAGAACAGAGAAGAAAAATTAGAGAAACAACAATAGCGACAGGGGAA
>JAYELF010000081.1:0-1507 GCA_034717275.1 Patescibacteria group bacterium | reverse complement strand
AAAGCAAAAAAAACAAAAATTCCGTTTCTCTTGACAAAAATTAACTTGTGATATATTATAACAATGGTAACCTTCTTCAGTCCTCCCCTTAGTTTGCCCCTAAGGGGAGGCAAAAGTTCTTTAAAAAAAATATTAAAAATAAAAAAAAGAAGAGAAACAATCTCTTCTTTTAATTTTTTTTAACCTTAAAGCATAAAACGAATTCGTAATTCAGAGTTTTAAAACTTCATTTTTAGGAAAATTTATGTTATTCTTCAACATATAACATAATATTAATATTATGTCGCAGTTTTATGGTTTCGTAATTTTATTATTATAATATGGATTCAAACCTATTAAATAAGAAAAAAACGCCTGTTGCTCTTATTAATTTTTGGAAAAAATATCACAAAAAGAAAATATTGATTTTGGGATTAGGAAAAGAAGGAATGGATAGTTTCAGGTTTTTCAGAAAAATATTTCCTGATAAAATTTTGGGAGTGGGGGATAAATCATCTTTTAACGAGTTAAGCGGAAAAGCGCAAGCCATAATTAAATCAGACGCAAAAAATAGAAAACATCTCGGCAAAAATTATCTTAAAGCAATAAGAGATTACGATGTTGTTGTTAAATCGCCGGGAATTCCAATTTGTTTTCCAGAGATTAAAATGGGTTTTAGGGAAAAGAAAATTACATCTGGAACTGAAATTTTTTTTGATAATTGTCCTGGAAAAATTATTGGCATTACAGGCACAAAAGGGAAAAGCACTACAGCTTCCTTGATTTATCAAATTCTTCAAAAAAAAGGGCTTAATGCCCATTTGGTAGGGAATATTGGGAATCCCGCCCTGCCTTTTCTTTTCAACACCCCAAAAAATAATATTTATGTTTATGAGCTTTCAAGCCATCAACTTTATAAACTTAAAAAAAGTCCGCAAATAGCTGTTTTCTTAGACATATATCCAGACCATCTTGATTATTATAAGGATTTTAAGGAATACGTTGAAGCAAAGGCAAATATCCTTTTAAATCAAACGAAAAATGATTATCTAATTTATAATTCTTCTGACGCAAGGATTGAAAAACTTGTTAAAAAATCTCCAGCTAAAAAAATTGAATTTGATAAATATCCATTAGAAAATGAATTTAAAAATAGTAAATTTTTTTTAAAGAGAAGATTAAATTCTCAAAACATAAAAGCCGCGATTTCAGTGGCAAAACTTTTTAAAATTCCCAAAACTATTATTAATAAATCTATTAAAGAGTTTAAGCCATTGTCTCATAGGTTGGAATTTGTTGGGGAATTCAAGGGAATTAGGTTTTATGATGATTCTGTCTCCAGTATTCCAAACAGCGCAATTCATGGAATAAGAACGCTTGGAAACGATGTCCAAACATTAATCTTGGGTGGGTATGACAAAAGAGTTGATTTTGAAAATTTAGCAAAAGAAATTATAAAGAATAAAATACGAAATTTAATTCTATTTCCTTCAACTGGAAAGAAAATTTGGGAAGAAATTCAAAAAAT
>JAYELF010000080.1:0-7740 GCA_034717275.1 Patescibacteria group bacterium | reverse complement strand
TATCAGGAAAAATAGAATCAAAGCCAGCTAAACATTTTAGAACAGCTTTAGGACAAGTAGTAAATTTTCTTTACACGCTTCAGGGTGAGTGCGCTGGCGCGGTTGCTTTTTCAAACTTTGATACATTACTTGCTCCGTTTATCCGTTACGATAATCTAAACTATCAGCAGGTGAAACAATCGTTCCAGGAGTTTTTATTTAATATGGCTGTTCCAACAAGAGTTGGATTTCAAACGCCTTTCAGTAATATTACATTGGACCTTAAACCGTCTCCAGTTTTTGCTAAGCAACCAGTCATTATAGGAGGAGAAGCTATGAATGAAAGTTATGGTGAGTTTGAAGAGGAGATGAAGACATTTAACAAGGCGTTTTATGAGGTAATGCTTGAAGGTGACAAGAATTTTCGTCCGTTTGCTTTTCCCATTCCAACTATTAATATTACCAAGGATTTTCCTTGGGATGAACCTGATTTTGACGGAATTTTTAAGGCATCGGCAAAATACGGGACAAATTATTTTGCCAATTATATAAATTCAGAAATGGAACCTTCAGATGTCCGCTCAATGTGTTGCCGATTGAGATTAAATCTAACAGAGCTTTATAATCGAGGCGGGGGCGGATTATTCGGTTCAGGTTCGCTTACAGGGAGTTTGGGTGTTGTAACAATTAATCTTCCGAGAATTGGTTATCTTTCAAAAACAAAAAAAGAGTTTTTTGAGAAATTAGAAAAATTAATGGATTTAGCGAAAGAGAGTTTGGAAATAAAGAGAAAAACAGTTGAAATTTTTATAGAAAAAGGATTGTATCCATACTCTAAATTTTATTTATCAGGGGTTAAAAGCGCTAGAGACGCATATTACGCTAATCATTTTTCAACCATAGGTTTGGTGGGAATGAATGAATGTTTGTTGAATTTTATTGGCAATGATATTGGGACAGAAGAGGGAAGAAAAACAGCGTTAGAAATAATGAATTTTATGAGAGAAAAATTAGTTGAATATCAGGAAGAGACAGGAGATATATATAATTTAGAGGCCTCTCCTGCAGAGAGCACGGCATACCGTTTTGCATTAAGCGATAGAAAAAAGTATCCAGATATAATTGTGGCTGGGACAAAAGAAAAACCGTATTATACAAATTCCACTCAACTTCCAGTAAACTACACAAATGATATATTCAGCGGATTAGAAGGTCAAGACGAGTTGCAGTGCCGTTATACAGGCGGGACAGTCCATCATATTTTTTTGGGTGAGAAGATTTCGGACATTGAAACAGAAAAAAAATTAATTAAAAAAGTTTTTGAAAATTTTCATCTTCCATACATAACTATTACTCCAACTTTTTCTATATGTCCTGTTCATGGATATTTGTCTGGCGAGCATTTTTATTGTCCAAAATGCGCGGTTAAACAGCCCTGCGAGGTTTATTCGCGGGTTGTTGGATATTTAAGGCCTGTTAATCAATGGAATGAAGGTAAAATCCAAGAATTTAAGGAGAGAAAAGAGTTTGAGATAAAAAAGCAGAAATAACAAAAAATTAATGGATATAGGAGGACTTCAGGAAACAACTTTATTGGATTATCCCGGCAAGGTCGCTTGCACTGTTTTTTTGATTGGTTGCAATTTCCGCTGTCCTTTTTGTTATTCTGGAGAGCTTGTTTTGCCAGAAAAAATTAAATTACAGCCTCGCATACCTGAAAACAAATTCTTTGAGTTTTTGGAAAAGAGGAAAAATCTTCTTGATGGTTGCGTTGTGTGTGGAGGAGAGCCAACAATACACCAAGAATTGCCTGATTTTATAAGAAAAATTAAATCCTTGGGCTATTTAGTAAAAATGGACACAAACGGTTCTAATCCGAAAATGTTAAAAAATTTAATAGATGAAAAATTAATTGATTATGTCGCGATGGATGTTAAGTCGCCATTGGAAAAATACAATAATATGGCTGGTGTAAAAGTAGATACAAAAAAAATCCAAGGGAGTATTAATATTTTAAAAGAGGAAATTATTGATTTTGAATTTAGAACAACGGTTATTCCAACATTAATAGACAGGAATGATGTTGTTAAAATAGCTCATCTTATAGGAGATAATCCGTCAGCTGATATAAAAAAGGTAAAATATTATCTTCAGAATTTCAGAGCTGAAAAAACAATTGACCCAAAATTTGAAAAAATAAAATCTTATCCAGATAAATATCTTTTGGACGTGCAAAAGGAAATTTCTTCATTTTTTAAGATTTGCGAAATAAGGTAAACGCAAATTAATCATTAATCAATAATCATTAATCATTAATCAATTATCAATAATCATTAATTGGTTATCATTTGTGTTGACTATAAATTTTGGAAAAATTATAATTAAATAATGGTAAAGAAGAAAAAAAATAAAATTAAAAAAGCAAAAAAAAAGGAGAATATCAGGAAATTGAATAAGGGAAAAATACGCTTTTCCAAAAAGACGAAAAATAATTCCACAAAGAAAAGAGCAAGAAAGAAAATTCAAGAACCAGCTTTGTTCAACGATTTCCATAAAACAAAAGTTAAGGTAATTGGAGTCGGAGGCGGGGGAGGGTCTATTGTTTCGGATATTGCGTCAAGAGTTAAAAAGAGTGATTTTGTTGTTGCTAACACAGACATTCAAGCGCTTAAAACGATTTCAAAGAAAGTTAAAAAATTTTCTTTTGGTCAAAAAACAACAAAAGGGTTTGGATGCGGAATGGATGCTAAGAAAGGAGAAAAAGCGGCAGAAGATGAAAAAGAGAGAATAAGAAATCTTTTCAATGGAGTTGATTTGGCTATTTTTGTTGCTTCTTTGGGCGGTGGAGCTGGTTCTGGCGGATTGCCTGTTTTTGTTGATGCCGCTAATGATGCGGGAGCAATAACTTTGGGAATTTTTACATTGCCTTTTAATTTTGAGGGAACAAAAAAGACGCAAATCGCAAAAAATTGCATTCAAAAACTTCTTCAAAATTTAAATGTTCTTATTATTGTCCCAAACGAGGGGATTTTTCAACTTATTGATAAAAAAACTCCCCTAAGAGACGCTCTTTTAAGAATGAATAAGATTTTATCGGACAATCTTAGGGGTTTAATTGAAACAATTTTTTCGCCCGGCTTGATAAACATTGATTTTGCCGATGTTAAAACAATTTTTGATGGAAAAGGCAAATTAGGATATTTGAATGCTGTTTATTCTAAAGGCGTCAATAGAGCTGAAGATGTGGCTGAAAAAGCCATTCAAAGTCCTATTTGCAAATATGACATCCAAGGAGCAGGACATATTCTTTTTAATATAGTTTCTTCTGATGATTTGACTATGAGAGAAGTTGAGCAAATTAGCAAAACTATTTCTACTTTTAATCCAAAAGCAAAAATCATTTTTGGTATTTCAGAAGATAAAAATTATGGAAACAAAATTGAGGTAACGCTTTTTGCGGTTGGCTGTCTTGATAACGCGGGATTGACTGTTTTAAATAGCCAGAAACCATCTATCCAAAAGAAAGTTATAAAAAAGAAAAAAATAAAAGAAAAAATATTGTCGCAAGAGCCAAAAAAGAATGCGACAATAGAAGATAAAGAGATTGATAAACCGAATATATCCAAAAAAGATAAAACAGATTTCTTTAAAATAAAATTAGAAAACAAGAAAAATCCAAAAAAGAAAAAAAACAAGGGAATTGATAAGAAAGTTTTAGTTAAAAGCGAAACAAAAAACAGGATTAATGAAAAAAAAATATCGCCATTGTCCCCTGAAAAAAGCAAATCATTGCCGTTAAACAAAGGGGTTGTCTTAAAAAATGAATTAATTGAAAATAAAGAACAAAAAATTAGAAAAAATGCCCTTGATTTGAAAAGAGAGTTAGAGGAAACAGAAAAAAAGATATTAGACAGAGAAAAAAAATGGGACACTCCAGCTTTTTTGCGAAAACCCGAAAAATAATCAAATAAAAGAATTTAAAATTTATTTTTATTTTTTAAAATTTTTTAGATAATCTAATATATTATTTCTTTGAATTACGAAACGCGCTACTTAGTAAAGAAATTCAGACAAGAAATTTTTTTAGCGCGCCAAACTAACTGCCAGCCCGATGCTAAAAAAATTTCTTATCTGAATTCTAAAACCAATTTCGTAATTCAAAGATTGTTTACATAAATGAAAGTAAGAAAAGCCATTATTCCAGTTGCTGGACTTGCAACACGATTTATTCCTTTATCTAAGGCAGTTCCCAAGGAACTTTTGCCGTTAGTTGATAAGCCAGCAATTCAATATCTTGTTGAAGAAGCCATAAAGTCTGGAATTAAAGAGATTGTTTTCGTTGTCAATCCCCAAAAAAGAGGGGTTTTGGACTATTTTGAAAAAGCGCCGAAATTAGAAAAGATTTTAGAAGAAAAAAAAGAAGATGAGCTCTTAGAAAAAATCAAAGATTTGGAGGAAATTTCAAAAGAAATTTCTTTTTCTTATGTTGTCCAAAAAGAACAATTAGGAGACGGGCACGCAATATTACAAGCGAAAAAAATAATAGGAAACGAACCTTTTGCTGTCTTTTTTTGTGACGACATAATTGATTCAAAAAAGCCATGCCTTTTACAGCTTTTAGATGTTTATAAGACCTGCGAGAAGCCGGTTATAGCGTTAAGGAAGGTGCCAAAAGAGAAAACATCTTTATATGGAATAGTTGAAACAGAAAAAATAGCTAATCGTTTTCACAAAATTAAAAAAATAGTTGAGAAGCCGTCTATTGGTTCAGTGTTATCTGACATAGCAATAGTCGGAAGATATGTTCTTACCCCGGAAGTTTTTGAATATCTTGGAAAAGTTCGTTCCAATAAAAAAGGAGAATTGATATTGGCAAAAATTCTAATGGAAATGGTAGATAGCGGCAAGATAATTTATGGCTACGAAATAGAAGGGGAGTGGCTGGAATGCGGAAACAAGCTTGGTTATCTTAAATCAAATATCTATCTTTCTTTGAAACATCCCGAATTTGGACCAGAATTAAAAAATATTTTCAATAAATATTATGAAGGAAAAAAAATATGATTTAGTCATTATTGGCGGAGGACCGGCTGGGATGACTGCCGGGATTTATGCTGGCCGCCAGAAATTAAATATTTTATTAATAACTAAAAATTTTGGAGGGCAGGTTTCAAGAAAGGCAGTTGATATTGAGAATTATCCGGGATTTAAAAAAATTTCAGGCATAAATTTAATTGGAAAATTTGAAGAGCATTTGAGGCAAGAAAATATTGACATAAAAGAAGGTTTAGTTGTTAGGGTAGAAAAAAACAATAATGTTTTTTCTGTTTTTACAGAAGGAAAGAATAGTTTTAAATGCAGGGCTGTAATAATTGCTTCTGGGGCAGACCCTCGTCCATTAGAAATTCCTGGGGAGAAAGAATTCATAGGCAAGGGGGTAAGTTATTGCAGTTTATGTGACGGACCTTTGTTTTCGGGAAAGACAGTTGCTGTTGTTGGCGGAGGAAACGCTGGTTTTGAATCAGCGATATTTTTATCCAATTATGTCAAAAAAATTTATATTTTAGAATACAAGACAGAAATTAACGCAGACAAAACAAATCAAGATATTATAAGGAAAACCAAAAAAGCGGAAATAATAACCAATATCTCCTTAAAAGAAATTAAAGGGGAGAATTTTGTAAATTCAATAGTTTGTGAAGATAGAAAAACCAAAAAAGAAAAAATTTTACCTGTTGATGGTCTTTTTGTGGAAATTGGAAGCCAGCCAGCGACATCATTTGTTAAAAATTTAGTTGAGTTTAATGAAAGAGATGAAATAAAAGTTGAGTTTGAAACATTTAAGACAAAGACACCGGGATTGTTTGCCGTGGGCGATGTAAACATTGGACAGTATAAGCAAATTGTTACCGCTTGCGCTGAAGGATGCAAAGCGGCTTTATCGGCATATCAATATTTGCGAAAAAACTAAAAAACTAAAAAGAAAAAAGAGACAGAAATAACTTGGTTTTTTGTTTAAGTTGAGGGAAAATTGATATACCAAATCTATTTATTAAAATGAAATGTTTTAAAATTAAATCCATAAAAGCGCGAGAGATTTTAGATTCAAGAGGTAATCCAACTGTTGAGGTTGATTTAATTACAGACAATGGATTATTTCGCGATTCAGTTCCTTCTGGCGCCTCAAAAGGTAAATATGAGGCATTAGAATTAAGGGATGAGAGAAAAAGATATTCAGGAAAAGGAGTATTAAGAGCAGTAAAAAATGTTAACAATATAATAGCTCCAAAATTAAAAGGAAAAGACACAAGAAAACAAAAAGACATTGATGATTTAATGCTTAAATTAGATGGAACTGAAAATAAATCAAAATTAGGAGCAAATGCCATTTTAGGGATTTCAATGGTATGTTGCCGAGCAGGCGCAAGCGCTGAAAATCTGCCATTATATAAATATATTGAAAACCTTTTCAAAAATTCAGGATATAATGTAAATAGAACGATCGTCAAAAATGCATTACCATCGCCTTGTTTTAATATTATCAATGGCGGAGTTCATAGTGGAAATGATTTGGATTTTCAGGAATTTATGATAACGCCCCAATTTAAGAAATTTTCAAAAAATCTGGAAACAGCCACTGAAATTTACTATGAATTAAAAAAGATTCTTAAAAAAGAATTTGGCGGAATGGCAATTAATATTGGAGATGAGGGCGGTTTTTCTCCTATGTTTAATAGCGCGGAACAAGCTCTTGATTCCATCTCAAGAGCTGTTGAAAATCTCGGGTTCTCTAAAAATATAAAGATTGTTATAGATGTTGCGGCTTCTCAATTTTATTTAAATGGAAAATACAAAACAAAGACAGGGGTTTTTACCAGAAACGGCTTGCTTAATTATTATTTTGATTTAATTAAAAAATATCCAATTTTAGGATTAGAAGATGGCTTTGATGAAAATGATTGGAATGGTTTTCAAGAATTAACAAAAAAATTTAACAAAAAAATCAATATTATAGGAGACGACATTTTATCAACAAACATTAAAAGAATGAAAATCGCAAAAGAAAAAAGCGCTTGTAACGCTATGATATTAAAACCAAATCAAGTTGGAACGATTTTAGAAGCGCTTGAAGCCGCCAAATTAGCTAAATCTTATAAATGGAAAATATTAGTTTCTCATCGTTCTGGAGATACTCCTGATTCATTTATTGCTGATTTAGCAATAGGAGTAGGAGCTGATTTTATTAAATCTGGAGCTCCGGCACGGGGGGAGAGAGTGGCAAAATAGAATCAATTATTAAGAATTGAAGAAAAAACTAAATAGAAATATGAACTCATCAGAAGTTAAGAAATTTTTAAAAGAAAACGCAAAAAGAGTTACTCCGTTAATTGAAGAAATTCTAGTTTCTGGAGTAGATGATAGGAATAAAAATGCTATAAAATATCCCGTCTCAACAGGGGGGAAAAGAGTAAGACCAGGCCTTGTGGTGGCTTCCTGTCGAATGTTCGATGGAAAAGAGGAAGACGTCTTATATGCTGCAGCTAGCTTAGAGATTCTCCATAATTATAGTTTAATCATTGATGATATGATTGATCACAGTTCTCTAAGAAGAAAGAAGCCGACTTGCTGGGCTGAGTTTGGAAAATCAATGGCTGAATGTGTAGGAATTGATTATGCAGCTTCTATCTTCCAAGGGGCTATAAAGTCTCGAAGACCGATAGAAGTAGCGGAAATTTTAACAAAAACTATGAAAACTTTAGT
>JAYELF010000079.1:0-7754 GCA_034717275.1 Patescibacteria group bacterium | reverse complement strand
ATTGAGGAAGAAAATAAAGAAGCAAAGAAATGGTGGAAGTATAAAAATTTGATGCGTATAGGAGCTTTAGGAAAACAATGGGGCGCCGGCTACACTGTAATTTTGGACAAATATTCTGTTGATTTGACTAATAAGGTTGCAATGCTGGGATTTCCTAAAATTATTGGCTATAAAAAAGAAATTAATTCAATAGAAAGAATCTTATGCAGTAGAGAAATTAATAATATTTTATTAGTGGGCGACCCAGAAACAGGTCAAAAAAATATTATTTATAAGCTTGCGGAAAGATTTGCGTTAGGGGAATGTCCTGTTTCGCTTAATTATAATAGGATAATTCAGCTTGATATGCCTTTATTGCTTGCGGGGATAGAAAATATAGAAGAAGTGGAATTCACATTAGCCGCGATTTTTGAAGAAGTCAGCAATGCTGGAAATGTTGTATTGGTGATTAATAATTTTCACCATTATATTGAGAGAGAAATTGGTTTAGGCAGAATTGATATTTCTGGAATTCTTGCTCGTTATCTAAAATCTCCTCAATTCAGGATTATAGCAACAACCAATTATACGGGTTTGCATAGATATATAGAGCAAAATTCTTTAATCTTGTCTCTTTTTCAAAAAAAGGAAATTTCAGAAATATCTCCAAAAGAAGCTTTGATTGTCTTGGAAAATTTAATCCCATCAATTGAATTAAAATACAAGGTTTTTATTTCTTATCCCGCGTTGCAGGAAATTATAACTGATTGCGTTAAATTTTTTCCATCTATGCGTTTTCCTAAAAAAGCGATTGATTTATTAGACGAGGTTGTCGCGCTTGTTGTTCAAAATAAACAAAAAATTGTCTTGCCAAAAGATGTCTCTAAAATAGTTTCAGAAAAAACAGAGGTTCCTGTTGGTAAAATAGAGAATAAGGAAAAAGAAATACTCTTAAATTTGGAAAAATTAATTCACAAAAGAATTATTAATCAGGAGCAAGCAGTCCAAGGCATTTCATCCGCTATGAGGAGAGCGAGGGTTGGGGTTTCGGCAAGAAATGGGCCAATGGGATGTTTTTTATTTTTAGGACCAACAGGAGTGGGTAAAACAGAAACAGCAAAAACATTGTCTGATATTTATTTTGGTTCAGAGAAAAAAATGATTCGTCTTGATATGTCTGAATTCCAATCCATTTCTGACATTAGCCGCTTGATTGGCTCGTCAGGCGAGGAAGGATTGTTAACGGCAAAGGTAAGAGAAAATCCTTTTTCTGTAATCTTGTTTGATGAAATTGAAAAAGCCCATCCAAATATTTTAAATTTATTTTTGCAAGTATTAGATGAGGGACGTTTGACAGACGGATTAGGAAGAAAAGTTTTTTTCAAAAATTCAATTATTATTGTTACCTCAAATGCCGGGTATGAAATAATTTTAGACGCCCTAAAGAAAAAAACAGAATGGTCTAAGGTAAAGCAAAAATTATTGGACTATGTTTTTGAAAAAAGAATTTTTAGGCCGGAGTTTATTAATAGGTTTGACGATGTTATAGTATTCAAACCCCTAACAAAAGAAAATCTTTTAGGCATTTCAGAAATTATGCTTCAAAAAATAAAGAAAAATCTTCAAGAAAAAAGGATAGAATTTATCATTACATTGCCATTAAAAGAAAAGATTGTTGAATTAGGGTATAGTCCTCGTTTTGGAGCGAGAGAGATGAAGAGGGTAATTCAGGATAATATAGAGGACGCTATGGCTTCAGCGATTTTATCAGGAAAATTAAAAAAAGGAGATAAAATAAAAATTGACGCCAAAACATTCCAATTAATAATATATTAAAGTATAAGAATTAGCAGTGTTCTAATATTGAACAAGATTAGCAATATTAAGTAATAATTGACCAGCATAATCTAAAATAATAAATAATCTAAAATAAATAAACAAACAAAAAAATGTCTACCAAAATCGACGATCGTCGATTTTAGTAGACGATGGTTATTGATGGTTTAATTTGTTTTTAAGGTTGTTGTAATAAAATTATCTGTAAAGAGATAAAAGATTTTTAACCCTTATTTAAGGGTTTTTTTTATTTAATCATAGCTTTCTGTGGAAAACTATCTGATTTAATCTTATTTTCAGAGGATTGACTATGTATTTAAAGTGGAGTATAAATAAAGTGTAGTGGGAAACTGTGGATAAATATGGGGATAAATAGATTAAATTGTGGATAACTATGCTTATTGGCGAATATAAATTTTTAATAGATGAAAAGAAAAGGTTGGCAATTCCATCAAAATTTCGCAAATCTTTAGGGAAAAAAGTGGTTATTGCCCGAGGGATAGATAATTGTCTGGTTATTTATCATTTGAATGAATGGACAAAAGAAGCAAAGAAGCTTGAGGGTCTTAATAAAAATCAATCAGCCCCAAGAAGCCTTGCAAGGATTATGTTTTCAGGAGCTTGCGATGTTGATATTGATAAATTAGGTCGGGTGCTAATTCCTGATTATTTAATGAAATACGCTTTTTTGAAAAAAAACGCGGCAATTCTTGGTCTTTCTGATAGAATAGAGGTTTGGGATGATGAAAAATGGGAAGAAAATAAAAAGAAAACAGAAATGTCTGTTAGCGATATAGCTGAAAATATTAACAGCTCTGGGACGCAAGAAAATTAATCTTTATTGAGATTATTTATATTTTTTTCAAAATATGCATATTCCGGTTTTAAAAAAAGAGGTTATTAAATATTTAAATCCAAAAGCTAATGAAAATTTTATTGATGCTACTCTTGGCGAGATGGGACACGCATTCGCTATTTTAGAGAAAACTGGACCAGAAGGAAAAATATTGGGAATAGAAACAGACATTGAACTTTATCAAAAATTAAAACAACGAATAGCAAAAATTCCAAATTCCAAAATTCAAGATAGGATTATTTTAGTCAACGATTCCTATATTAATTTAAAAAATATTGTTGAGAAATATAATTTTAAGAAAGTAAATGGAATTTTATTTGATATTGGAATGTCCAGTTGGGACTTGGAAGAATCAGGCAGGGGATTTTCATTTCAGAGAAATGAGCCATTGGACATGAGATACAAAATAAATATCCAACAATCATTTAGAGAGGATTATCAGGTTAAGGCGGAAGACATAGTAAACCATTGGTCTAAAGAAGAGATAGAAAAAATTTTAAGAGAATACGGCGAAGAAAAATTTTCAAAAAAAATTGCCAGGGCTATTATTGGACAGAGAAAAATTAAATTTATTAGAAATACCTTTCAATTAAAAGAGATTATAAAAGATGCAGTTCCTTTTTGGTATCAGCGCAGGAAAATACATTTTGCAACCAAAACCTTTCAAGCGCTGAGAATCGCTGTCAATGATGAATTAAATAATTTAAGGACAGCATTGCCGTTAGCGTTAGAAATTTTAGGAGAACAGGGAGCATTAGTTGTGATTTCTTTTCATTCATTAGAAGACAAAATAGTTAAAAATTTTTTTAGGGAAAAAGCCAAAGAGAATTTAATCAGGATTTTAACTGAAAAGCCAGTTGTTCCTGAAAAAGAGGAAATAGAAAAAAATTATAGAGCAAGAAGCGCGATGTTAAGATGCGCAAATAAAATTTAAATTATTTATGAATAATTACACTTTAATCCAATCTATGCGTAGAAAAAAAACAATATATCCAAGAATTAATTTAAATTTTTTTAGGACGCTATTATTTGTTTTAACTTGTTTTCTTTTGTGTTTTTATGTTTTTCAGACAGTTGATACTATAAATAAAAATCATTTTGTTTGGGCTTGCGAAAAAGACATTATAAACATTGCTAAAGAAAATAAAAATCTTGAAATTAAATTTTTTGAAGGATGTTCTCTTGAAAACATAGAACAATTAGCTAAAAATATAAATTTTGAAAAAGTTAGCGAGGTTGATTATATTAATCTTTCAGCAAGTCAAGTTGCGGGAAAATGAAGCAGTGGCGTCTTCATCTCATTTTAATTTTTATTTGTTTTTTTGCGGCGATTATCATTGGTCGCTTATTTCAGCTTCAGGTTGTTCGTTATGATTATTATGACGCTATGGCAAAAGGCCAGCAAAATTTTTTTGTAAATATTGCCGGAAACAGGGGCGCGATTTTTTTTAATGGCTCTGATTCGCCAGTTGTTATAAATAAAGATTTTTTCTTAGCATTTGCTGTTTCAAAAGAAATAAAAGATAAAAAAAATGTTGCAAAAAAGATAGCTTCTCTTTTGAATTTAGACGAAACAACACTTTTTGAAAAAATTAACAAAAACAGTTCTTATATAATATTAAAAAAGAAATTAGACGAGACAGAAGTCGCTGAATTAAGGAAAATGGATATTTCAGGCGTTTATTTAGAAAAAGAAAAACACAGGAAATATGTTAAGCAGACAATGGCTTCCAGTTTATTGGGTTTTACAAGTGAAGATGGCATAGGGCAATACGGAGTAGAAGGATATTGGGACGACACTCTTAAGGGGAAAGATGTTTCTATTAAAAGAGAAAATGGGGCAAGAAGATATCTGTCTTTATTGGATAAAAACGGAGATGAATATGGCGCGGATTTATTTTTAAGCATTGATTATAATATTCAATATCAGGCGGAAAAATTATTAAAAGAAGCTTCCAGCTCTTTGTCCATAGAAGGAGGCCAGATTATTGTAATGGAGCCGTCAAGCGGTAGAATTTTAGCAATGGCGGATTTTCCGAATTTTGACCCAAATCAATATGAAAAATACGCGGATAAAAATAATTTGAAAATTTTTAGAAATGAAGCAATCCAAGAGATATTTGAACCAGGTTCTATTTTTAAACCGCTAACCTTGGCTGTCGCAATTAACGAAAACAAGATAACCCCGGAAACAGTTTATATAGACAAGGGATATATAAATATCGGCGAGAAAACAGTTTATAACTATAATAAGAAATCGTATGGAAAGAAAACGATGACCGAGGTTTTAGAAAAATCGATTAATACAGGAGCAGTTTGGGCAGAGAGTCAAATCGGACACAAGGTTTTTATGGATTATATTCAAAGATTTGGATTCCTTGAGCAAACAGGCATTGATTTGCAAGGAGAGGAATTCTCTTCAAATAAAGAGCTGAAAAAAGGCCGTGAAATTGGATTTGTTACTGCCAGTTTTGGTCAGGGAATTGGGGCAACTCCAATCCAAATGGTTCAAGCGTTTTCCGCTATCGCAAATAATGGAAAAATGGTTAAGCCGTATGTGGTGGAAAAAATTAGAAAAAATGGTAAGATAACGAAAGTTGAACAGGAGATTTCTTTGCCTGTGATTTCTCAAAGAACTTCTTCTGACTTGACGACTATGCTAATAAGCGTTGTTGACAATGGTATTGGAAATGAGTCCAAAATTCCGGGATATTATATTGCAGGAAAAACAGGGACAGCCCAGGTTCCATGGATATCTCTCGGAAAGAATAAAAAAGGTTATTCTGATAAAACATGGCAAAGCTTTATTGGTTATGCTCCGGCTTTTGAACCTAAATTTTTAATTTTAGTTAAATTAGATAATCCCCAAACAAAAACAGCAGGGTATTCAGCTGCTCCAATTTTCAAAAAATTGGCAAAATATATAATTAATTATTATCAAATTCCACCTGACTATAAACCAATTTTCTAAAAAATATGATTGGATTCCTTCAAAAAATTAATTTTTCTCTCAAAAAACCTAAAATTATCATTGTTACAGGAAACGGGCGGGCTTGCGCCGCAGAGGCAATTTTCCAGACATTAAAACCTTATTTAAAAGTAAAAAAAATTTTTAACGATGTTGTGCCATTGGTCAATGATAAAAACGAGATTTTGCTTTTTGAAACAAGTTTAAAACAGCGTCAGGTATGTGAAGAATTTACTTATTTAACAAAGAAATCATTATTATCAGTTTTAGTTGTTACTAATACTGGAGATATTCCTTCAGATAAAGAATCTTTTGACGGAAATGAAGAAGAGATGGTGGAAATTCAAAAAATTGTGAAAGAACTTCCCAGCAACGCTTATGTGGTTTTAAATTTTGACGATAAAACAATAAGAGAATTGGGAAACAAGACAAATTTAAATGAAATTACTTTTGGTTTTCAAGATGGCGTTAACCTTCAAGCGAGTGATGTTAAATTAAATTCAGGAACAAACTTCAAAATAAATTATGATGGAAATATTGTTCCAATTTGGTTAAGGAATTTGTTTGGCAAAGAACAAATTTATTCAGCGTTGTCTTCTATTTGTTGCGGAATAATTTTTGATTTAAATTTAGTCAAAATATCTCAAGCATTAGAAAAATACAATTCTCTCCCCGGAAAAATGAAATTGATTAATGGAATTAAGAAAACCTTGATTTTAGACGATTCAAGCAGCGCAACATTTTTTTCTATGTCAGAAGCGTTAGAGATATTAAATAAAATAAAAGTTTCAGGCAGAAAAATCGCTGTCTTAGGAGATATTTTAGGAGATGGGATAGATGTAATTAATATTCATAAAGCGATTGGAGAAAAGATAGTTCAACAAAACATTGATTTGCTTTTTTTAATTGGAGCAAGAACAAAATTTATTAAAGAAGCAGTTTGCAAAAAAGGAATGGCAGAAACCAAAATTTTTCATTTTGACGACATTTCAAGTATTGGATTAAAACTGCAAAAAGAGATAAGAGAAGGGGATTTGATTCTTATTAACGGGTCTAAGGAAATGAAAATGGAAAAAGTGGTGGAAGAAATTAAAAAAATATAATGGCCCCATCGTCTAGTGGTTTAGGACGCATGGTTCTCATCCATGTAACACCGGTTCAAATCCGGTTGGGGCCACCCAAAATTTCGCTTCACTCAATTTTGAGTAATTAGTAATTAGAGAAAAATGGAGTCAACTCTGTTTTTTTTATTTTATAATATAACATATTTTATGATATAATATTTCAATATGGATAGACCGTTAGGAATTACCATCGCTAATTTGCTTTTTCATATTGTTGACAGAGGAAAAATGGAAAAAATAGACTTGACACCATTTTCTTATAAGCGAAATTTTCCCTAAATATTCATTCTCACACTCACACAAATTTATGTTTGATTTCAATAATTATGTTTTCAATAAGCTCTTGAAACCATGTGGTCGTTGGTTCAAACTGTGTACAATAAGCATTGCTTTCAAACACAAAACAGAGGAACATCTCTGTTTTTATTTTTTATTTTTTTAGGGGACTTTAAAAATTTGGTTTTTTGAATTAAAATAGAAGAATGAGTGATACTATATTTTGGCACAATCTTTCTTCTAAAAAAACGATTAAAACCCTTAAGTCAAATCAAAATAGCGGTTTGGCTAATAAAGAGGTTTTAACTCGCCAAAAAAAATACGGGCTAAATCAGCTTCCGCAACCAAAAAAATTTTCTTCTCTTTTGTTGCTTCTAAGCCAGCTTCAGAGTCCGTTGATATGTATTTTATTTTTGGCAGTCGCTGTTTCTTTTTCTTTAGGGCATCGCATTGACGCCATTTTTATTTTAATTGTTGTTTTAATAATAGCAATATTTTTTATATATAGACAATATATTTTATTACAATCAAATAATGAACTAGAAAGACAAGTAAAATTAAAAACAAAAGAGTTAAAAGAGATTAATGATAATCTTGAGATAAAAATAAAAGATGCTATACAGCAAAATTCAAAAAAAGATAAGCTATTATTCTCTCAGTCTAAAATGGCCGCAATGGGTGAAATGATTGGTAATATTGCACATCAATGGAGACA
>JAYELF010000078.1:0-1525 GCA_034717275.1 Patescibacteria group bacterium | reverse complement strand
TGAGAAAAAAAATAGTTAAATTAATAGGAAATTCAATTAAGAATCTTCAAGGAGAGAAAATTTTTCCAGAATTTAAATCTTTAGAGATTCAAGTAGAGCGTCCAGAGAATAAAAATTATGGAGATTACACTACAAACATAGCGTTAAAGATATCTTCTTTGTTAAAAAAAAATCCCATAAAAATAGCTTCAATTATAGAAAAGCGACTATCTATAAAAAAATTAAGGATATTTGAGAAAATTGAAGTTGTGAGGCCTGGATTTATTAATTTTTTTCTCTCAAAAGAATATTTGCAGGGAGAAATTTTAAGAATTTTGGAAGATAAAAAGGAATTTGGAAATTCAAAAATTAAAAAAAACAAAAAAGTTCAAATAGAGTTTATTTCTGCCAATCCAACAGGGCCATTGACGGTTGGCAATGCCAGAGGCGGTCCGTTTGGAGATGTTTTAGGCAATATTCTCAAAAGAAATGGGTGGAATGTAAAAAAAGCGTATTATGTTAATGATTACGGCAACCAAATTTTGATTTTAGGGCACTCAATCCTAAAAGATTCTCAAGCTCAATACAAGGGCGAATATATTGATAAATTAAGCAAAGCGGTTATAGGCAAAAATCCAAAACAGGTTGGAAAAAAAGGAGCGAAAATTATTATAAAAGGGATTCAAGAGACAACGCAAAGATTAGGCATTAAATATGATGAATGGCTGTTTGAGTCGTCTATCTATAAAACTGGCTTAGTAGAAGATGTTTTAGAAGTTTTAAAGAAGAGAAAATTAACATATGAAAAAGATGGCGCGACTTGGTTTAAATCAACAAAATATGGAGATATAAGAGACAGGGTCTTAATTAAATCAGACAATTCAAAAACATATTTAGCTGGAGATATAGCTTTTCATCAATATAAATTCAAAGAAGGAAAATTTGACAAGGTAATAAATATTTGGGGGGCTGACCATTACGGCGATGTTCCAGGACTAAAAGCTGGCGTAAAAGCGCTTTCTATCCAAAAACCTTTTGAAATTATTTTGCATCAGTTTGTCACTTTTTTAGAAAAAGGAGAGAAAATGAAAATGTCTAAAAGAAAAGGCAAATACCTAACAATGGACGAATTGCTTGACCAGATAAATCCAGATATAATCAGATTCTTTTTTTTAAAAACATCAATCAACACGCATCTTAATTTTGACTTAGATTTAGCAAAAGAGCAGTCCGAAAAAAATCCGGTCTTCTATATTCAATATGCATATGCTCGCATTTGCGCGATGCTAAGAAAATGCAAAACACAAAACGCGAAAGGCAAAAACACAATCCAAAACTTAAAATTATTAGAAGATGCATCAGAATTGAATCTTATAAAAGAGCTTATTAGGTTTCCTGAGATTATTGAAAATACCGCGATTGACTATCAGGTTCAGAGGTTGCCGAATTATGCTTTGGAATTAGTGAGCGCTTTTCATAAATTTTATGAAGAATGCCGTGTTTTGACAGATGATAAAAAATTAGCGCAAGCCAGATTGGGATTAGT
>JAYELF010000077.1:0-7836 GCA_034717275.1 Patescibacteria group bacterium | reverse complement strand
AGTATGCCAAGACTACCTTGTCTTTTATTGCCTCAAAGTATAAATAGGGTCAACTCTATTTTTATTTCTATTTTTCTATTTTTGTGTTAGAGGCAGAGCGTAAAATGGAGAAAAAATAGACTCGACACCATTTTCTATTTTACAAAAAAATCGCGTTTTTCGCGATTTTTTGGTAAAATGAAAATATGAAAAAAGTAGATTATTATGACTTTGTCTAATGAAAATGTCAAAAAACAATTAGAGAGCAAAAATAATATAGGAGATAGAGGGATTAGTCAATACGAAGAACAGATTTATAAAACTCTGCGGCGTTATTGGGGATATAGTTCATTTCTTCCACTGCAAAAAGAAACAATTTTATCTATATTAAAAGGAGAGGATAGTCTGACTGTTTTGCCTACTGGCGGAGGAAAGTCATTGTGTTTTCAGTTGCCAGCACTATTAAAACAAGGAATGGCAGTGGTTGTTTCTCCATTAATTTCTTTAATGAAAGACCAGGTTGATAATCTTCAAGATATGGGGATAGCTTCCTGTTATCTAAATTCCAGTTTATTGATTACCCAGAAAAGGGCAGTAATAGAATTAATTCAAAAAAGGAAAATAAAATTATTATATATTTCGCCGGAACGATTAGAGGATATAGAAACTATGAATATGTTGAGCTCTGTAGGTATTTCTTTTTTTGTGATTGACGAAGCGCATTGTATTAGTCATTGGGGGCATGATTTTCGGACAAGTTACCGTAACCTTAGAATGATTAAGGAAAAATTTAAGAATATAAACACGCATGCTTTTACAGCCACTGCTACCCAAAAAGTGCAATCAGATGTAATAGAACAGTTGGGCGTTGATAATCCTAAGATTTATGTCGGTTTGATGGATCGCCCGAATTTAACTTATCGAGTATCTTCGCGTAATCAGATTTTAGAACAGATAATAGAGGTTTTAGAAAAACATACTGACGAAGCCGGCATTATATATTGTTTACGCCGTCGCGATGTGGATAGTATCTCAAAGAGCTTGAAAATGCGTGGCATTGACAATCTTCCTTATCATGCCGGTATGTCAGATAAAGAGCGTCGTATATCCCAAGAAAAGTTTACCAATGAAGAAGTAAATATAATCGTTGCGACCATAGCGTTTGGGATGGGAATTAACCATTCTAATATTCGTTTTGTGATTCATGCTGGTATGCCTAAAAGCATTGAACATTATCAGCAGGAGACCGGTAGGGCAGGCAGAGATGGGCTTCCAGCTTCTTGTTATATGTTTTATGGAGGAGGTGATTATCAATTATGGAGTTTTTTTGCCGAGCAGTCATCTAATCAAGAGACGATGATGAAAAAATTGAATACTATTTATAATTTTTGCGCTCAACCTCAATGTCGGCATAAAATGTTGTCGAATTATTTCGGACAGGAATATAAAAAAACTTCATGTCTCGCCTGTGATTACTGTTTAAATGAAATTGATATGGTTGAGGACGCTTCTGTTATTGGAGAAAAAATATTATTGGCTGTGGCTGAAACACAGCAGGAAGCTTATGGATTTGGAGCAAATTATGTAAAGGATGTATTAAAAGGAAAAATAACTGAAAAGGTAAAGCGTATGGGGCATGAATATTTGCCAATTTTTGGCGCGATGAATGAAAAATCAGAAAAATTTATATATTATGCGATTGAACAGTTGGTTGGTCAGGGATTTTTGTCTAAAACAGGGGAGTTTCCTACGCTTTCAATAACTAGCGATGGAGAACGATTATTGCAAGGAGAGGCAGAGCCGATGTTGGCAAAACCATTGATGTCAACGAAGAAAAAGAAGATTTCCAAAATGATTCGGGCAAGGAAAGAAATAGAGTGGGCGGAGATAGATCAAGATTTGTTTCAAGCATTGCGCAAAAAGCGTTCAGAGCTTGCGTTAAAAAAGAGAGTCCCTGCTTATATTATATTTGGAGATAAAAGTTTAAGAGATATGGCGTCGCAAAAGCCAGTAACCAGAGAAGAGTTTTCAGGGATTTACGGAGTAGGTGAAAATAAAATGAATTCTTACGCAAACATATTTATTAAACTTATCAAAGATTATAAATAAAGAAAAAGAAAATAGTGTCAAGTCTATTTTTGTGCTAAAATAATTTTGTAGGGGAAGACCACTTAGAGTCATTGTTCCAAATATACCTTTTCATGTTTTAAATCGTGGCAACAATAAGCAGACAGTTTTTTATAATAAAGCTGACTTTGTTTATTATCTTGAGCTTTTAAAAAGGTATAAAAAGGAATTTAAGTTTAAGCTCTATCATTTTTCTTTAATGCCGAATCATATTCATCTTCAAATAGAGCCAACCCAAGAAGGGAGCATTTCAAAAGAAAAAATAGACTTGACGCCATTATTCACGCCATTATTCACTTGACACCATTATTCACCATTATTCATATGGCAAAAAAGGATTTTAAAATTAAAAAGGGAGAGGTTGTACAAGAAAAAGCTAAACACAAATTGCTGTTTGGGCAAGAACAGGAAGTCATTGACTTGCTTAATAGCTACTCCAAGACAATTAAAATTCTTGAACAATACGATAAATCAAAGTTGCGACTTATTAAAAGAACAAAAACCAAGTTTATTTTAGAATATAATAACGCGAAGAAAGTTATTGAGGAAGTAAAAAGAGAATTAAGCGCCGAAAAAGAAACCAGCAACTTATTTGGGCAGGAAAATAATAAAAAACTACAGGGAATTTTAGGAAACATTTATCAGAGTTTTCGCGGAAAGGAAGTTTATCCTTCATTAGAAGAAAAAGCTACGCATCTTTTGTATTTTGTTATCAAAGACCATCCATTTGTAGATGGCAATAAGCGAATTGCTTCATTTCTCTTTGTTTATTTTTTAAATAGAAATAATTTTCTTTATAGAAAAAGCGGTGAAAAGAGGATTAATGATAATACTTTAATCGCTTTAACCATTTTAATAGCCACAAGCAATCCAAAAGATAAAGATGTTTTAATAAAAATTATTACCAATCTTTTAAATGATTGATTATAAAAAATAGCGTTAATTTAAATATTGGACGCGATTAGTAAAAATAAAAATAGTCGGTTTTTTAATGGTTATTTAGAGGAAATTTATTCCTCTTTTTATTTCTCAATATTTACAATATTCAGTGTTTTTTAAATATTTCTTGAGAAGTTGTTATAATTATGTAAAATAAATTATATAGAATAAGTAAGATATTTTTTAAGCCAAAAGAAATTTATTTTTACATATTAGAGAATTCTATAAATATTATGTCTCTTTCAGTAGGAATTGTCGGATTTCCAAACGTGGGAAAGTCAACATTATTTCAAGCTATAACAAAAAGAAAAGTTGATTGCTCTAATTATCCGTTTTGCACAATCGAGCCAAACGTTGATGTTGTTTTTGTTCCCGACGATAGGGTAGATAAATTAGCAAAAATAACGCATTCAGAGGAAAAAAAGTACGCAACAGTTAAATTTGTTGATATCGCCGGGTTGGTCAAGGGCGCTCACAAGGGAGAGGGATTAGGAAATCAATTTTTGGCTCATATTAGAGAGGTAGACGCTATTATTTATATATTAAGAGGTTTTAAAAATGAGAAAATAATCAACATAGAAGGTGATATAAATATTCTAAGAGATAAGGAGATACTTGATACAGAAATGGCGTTAAAGGATTTAGAAACCATTGAAAAACAAATCAAAGACATAGAAAGAAGATCAAGAACAGGGGACAAGGGGGCAACAAAAGAATTGGAGGTTTTAAATAAAGCCGCTGAAATTTTAAACAAAGGGGTAATTTTAGAGAGCCAGAATTGGCAGGACAACGAAAGAAAGATATTAAAGCAATATCAATTTTTAACGCTAAAGCCGAGATTTTATCTTTTAAACGGCAAGCAAGAGGAAATTTCATTAGATACGTTAAAATTTTTTCAAAAAAATAATTGGCGTTTTTTAACCATTGACCTGCTTAGTCAATTTGAGTTGTCAGTATTAGAGCCAGAGGAAAGGCGAGAGCTAAATATGCCTATTGATATGGAGCTTGACGAGCTAATAAAAGAAGCGTATAGGTTGCTTGGTTTAATAACTTTTTTTACAACTGGTCCTGACGAGACGCGCGCTTGGACTTTGAAAAAAAATTCAACCGCTCCGCAAGCAGGAGGTGTAATACATAGCGATTTTGAAAAATATTTTATTAAAGCGGAAGTTATTAATTGGCAAAAGCTAATTAAAGAAGGTGGTTTTTCAGAAGCAAAAGAAAAAGGGTTGCTTAGAATAGAGGGAAAGGATTATATTGTTCAAGAGGGAGATGTTATTGAAATTAAATCTAACGCTTAAAACAAAATTATTTAATAAAATTTACTTTGTTAAATGTCTCAAGCAGGCAATTTTGCCAGAGGCAAAATTATTAACAGGAAAAGGTCGAATTAATTAATATTTTAGTAAAAAATTATGGAACAATATTTAGCGCAAAATCAATTGATTCTTTTATTAATTGCTTGTTGGGTCTTACCTTGGAAGGGCGTTGCTCTTTGGAAAGCGGCAAGGAATAACAGTAAATATTGGTTTATAGCTCTTCTTGTGCTTAACACAATGGCTATACTGGAAATACTCTATATTTTCGTTTTCAGTAAAAAGAAAAAAATAATTCCTAAAGAACAAGAAAATAAAAGCATCAATAACCAATAATCATTTATCATTTATCATCAATAGGGGGGGGAGAGCGGGTCTCCCCCGATTTATCAATAACCAATAATCAATAATCAATTATCATTTATTGGTAGGTGTTGACATTTTCTTTTAAAAAAAATATACTTATAATAGATAAAAAATTTAGCACTTTGAAAATTTATCTCGCCCTATTTTTTTTAAACAAAATAGAGGCGAATTTAATAAGACAATGATTCAGTTCTTTAGAGTTGTTCCGAAAACTCTTTTATTTGAGAGTTCGATCCTGGCTCAGGATGAACGCTGGCGGCGTGGATAAGGCATGCAAGTCGAACGAGTCTTGCGCTTGCGCAAGATTAGTGGCGAACGGGTTAGTAACACGTATTTACACACCGTTAACACAAGCATAATTAATCGAAAGATTAACTAATTCTTGATAGTCTGGTAATCAATTATTCTTCATAAATTTAAAAGATTTTTAAAATTTTTTGAATTAATTTTTTTGTGGCGAATAATTGATTACCAGTAAAGGTAAACGCAAGTTTGCCGGTTAATGAGCGGAGTGCGGCTTATCAGCTTGTTGGTGAGATAATAGCTCACCAAGGCTATGACGAGTAGGCGGAGTGAGAGCTTGACCGCCAACAATGGCACTGAGACACGGGCCATACTCCTACGGGAGGCAGCAGTCGAGAATATTGGGCAATGGGCGAAAGCCTGACCCAGCGACGCCGCGTGCGGGAAGAAGGCCTTCGGGTTGTAAACCGCTTTTATTAGGGATCAAGTTTTTAATTGAGAGTACCTAAAGAATAAGGGGGGCCTAATTCTGTGCCAGCAGGCGCGGTAATACAGAACCCCCAAGTGTTATCCGGATTTATTGGGCGTAAAGGGTCCGTAGGCGGCTAAGCAAGTTTTTGGTTAAATATCCAGGGCTCAACCTTGGAAATCCCAAAAATACTACTTAGATAGAGGGCGTTAGAGGCTGATAGAACGGTCGGTGTAGGGGTGAAATCCGTTGATATCGACCGGAATACCAAAAGCGAAGGCATTCAGCTGGGACGACCCTGACGCTGAGGGACGAAAGCGTGGGTATCGAAAGAGATTAGATACCTCTGTAGTCCACGCTGTAAACGATGGACACTAGCTATTTGAAGTGTCGACCCTTCAAGTGGCGAAGCTAACGCGTTAAGTGTCCCGCCTGGGAAGTACGGCCGCAAGGCTAAAACTCAAAGGAATAGACGGGGCTTCACACAAGCGGTGGATCATGTGGCTTAATTCGATGATAAGCGAAGAACCTTACCAGGGCTTGACATTCAGTCGAAGATTTTCCGAAAGGAAAATTGTCTCACAAGGACGGCTGGACAGGCGCTGCATGGTTGTCGTCAGCATGTACCTTGAGGCGCACCCTTAAATGGGGTAACATGCGAAACCCTTACTCTATGTTTTATATGTCATAGAGGACTGCCCGGGACAACTGGGAGGAAGGCGAGGATGACGCCAAATCAGCATGGCCCTTTGATGCCCTGGGCTGCACACATGATACAATGGCCGGTACAATGGGTTGCCAAAGAGTAATCTGGAGCTAACCCCATCAAAGCCGGTCTCAGTTCGGATTGAGGTCTGCAACTCGACCTCATGAAGCTGGAATCGCTAGTAATCGCCAATCAGCCACGTGGCGATGAATACGTCCCTGAGGCTTGTACTCACTGCCCGTCACATTAGGGAAGCCGGCAGTAGCCGAAGTCCCACCATTTTTGGTGGGCCTAAGTTAAGGTCGGTGACTAGAATGAAGTCGTAACAAGGCATCGGTAGCGGAAGCTGTCGATGGATCATATAATTTTTTTTATTTTTCTAAATTTCTTGAAATTTAGAAAAAGAGTGTCGATTAAAGTTGAAAATTGAGAATTCTATTTTCAACTTTAGGGTATTGGCCGAACACCTTAAAAATCGGCCTTCGGAACAACTCTAAGAAACTGAAGAAAAACAATATGCGTTTAAAAACGCATATTGTTTTTGTTTATAGAGCAATAATAAATACGCAAGGGCTTGACAAAAATTGAAAAAGGTATATAATCAAAACATAAGATAAAGAGAGTAAGAATGAAAGTATTAGAAAATAGTTAAAAGGGCTTGACAAATTTAATAGAGTGTGATATACTTCAAATATAATAAAAATTGGGAACAAAAAAATCATTTTAATATATTCCAATACATTCAGTTCTCAATAATCTATATTACAATAAAAGCGAAAAAGAGGAGAGAGTTCATTTAAAAAATATATAAAGAGGAGAGAGTTATAATTATCATTATTATTGTTTAGTGTTACTTTTTATTATGGTAATTATAATTAGCAATAGTTGCTAATTATTTAGTGACTAAGCTATCCGTTAATTATAAATTAATTTTTTAACAAACGGCTCTCTCTTGAGAGCCGTTTGTTAATTTAAAATTATATGAACCTTTAAAAATTATTCTCTTCCAAGTTATGCCCAGCGCCGAATTTATTCTGCTTTGGGAGGAAGAGGGATAGAGGAGAGAGTAACTAAAATATACTTGACTGAGATTGCGGAATAAACCCCCTTTCTCGGCAGATATCTTTTAATGTTTCCTCTATCCCTCTCTCTACTAAAAGAGGAGAGAGATAATAGTTCTTTTAATAAGGCGAATGTTAGTAATTTTAGGCGATAAAGATGAACAACATCGCGCGCCAATAGAGGAGAGAGGCGCGAGAGGGAGAGAGTTCATTTCCTAAGATTAATAACTCGCTAAAATTTGCAGGCAGATATTAACCTTATAATTTGCGCAAAACAAATTATGCGGAACAAGCGTCAAATAAATTGTTTAAAGCAAATCAATTTATCTGACGCGGAGCTAATAAGTATGTGGCAAAGTTTCCTAATAAAAGGAGGCAATGCCCGCTGAAAAGCAATCTGCCAACCGGTTTCTAATATAGTGAGGAAATCGGCCGTCATAATCTGGTTTAACCCTCTAGATTGTGGCGGGAAATTTCCTCGCTATAGAGGATTGTTCTTTGAAAATCAAAAATTAAATAGGGAATAGTATAGAAAGATTAAACAGATTAGATTAGAAAGATTAAGATTAGAATAATTGAAATTCACCTTTTTTTACTTGCCTTTGGGCAGTATTTTGGATGTCTCTCTGT
>JAYELF010000076.1:0-7985 GCA_034717275.1 Patescibacteria group bacterium | reverse complement strand
TAAAAGCGATTGTTTTAAGGGAAGGCAAGAAACAGGAAATAGATGCCAATGAGCTTGTTGTAGGAGATATTATATTTTTGAAAGCGGGAGACAAGGTGCCGACTGACGGAAGAATAATTAAAGCAAACGAGTTGAAGGCAAATGAAATGGTTTTAACGGGCGAGTGGCTTTCTTCAAATAAAACAACAAAAAATTTAGACGAAAATGTGCCATTAGCTGATAGAGACAATATGGTTTATATGGGAACTGTTATTGAAAATGGTTTTGGAAAAGCGATTGTTACAGCAACAGGAGTTGCTACAGAAATTGGGAAAATTGCCGCTTTGGTTAAAAAAACAAAAGAGAGAAGAACGCCATTTCAGAGAAAAATTGCCCGTCTTTCAAAATTTTTAGGCGCAGGAATAGCTTTTATTTGTTCATTGATTTTATTTGAAGGGCTTTTGTCGGGGAAGCTATTTGAGGAAATGTTTGCTGTTTCTGTTGCTTTAGCGGTTTCAGCAATTCCAGAAGGATTACTTCCAGCCATAACTATCATTTTAGTAATTGGCATGAAAAAGGTTCTAAAGAAAAAAGGACTAATTAGTAAATTATCAGCCACTGAAACGCTTGGAGGAATAAATGTTATTTGCACCGATAAAACAGGGACATTAACAAGTGGTAATATGGTTGTTAGTCAAATTTTGACTCCTTCTCAAATTTTTAAAAAAAAATGTTTTGGAAAAACAGATGACGCAAGAACTCTTATTTTAAAAATTACCACTTTTTGCAATGAAGCGTTTATTGAAAATCCAGACGAGGAAATGAAAAAATGGATTATAAGAGGAAAACCGACAGATAAGGCGTTGCTTTTAGCGGGAATTGAAGCGGGAATAAATAGCAAAGAGTTTGAGCAAAAAATAGAAAAAATAGCGGAATTGCCATTTAATTCAGAAAATAAATTTTTAGCTTTTCTTTTCAAAAAAAATAAAAAAGAAAATACGCTTTATGTTTCAGGCGCTGCGGAAAAAGTTTTATTTTTCTCAAATTATCTAAAAATTGGAAAAAGAAAAAAGAAAATAAGTTCCAGAGAAAGACAAATTATTAATTTAAAATTAGAAAATCTAACAAAAAAAGGATTAAGGGTAATCGCAGTGGCGTATAAAGATATTCCTTCCCGTCTTAAAATTCCAAAAAAAATGGAATATATGGCAAATGATTTAATTTTTAGCGGGCTTGTGGCTATGAAAGACCCTTTAAGGAAAGAGACAAAAAAAGCTATTAAAACCTGTATTAACGCTGGGATAAAGCCAATTATGATTACAGGAGACCATCTTTTAACAGCGAAAGCAATAGCAAAAGAAATTGGCTTAAAAACAAATAGAAAAAATGTTATTATTGGCAATAGCTTGGATGAGTTATCAGAAAATGAGTTTCAAAATAGGGTAGAGGATATTGAAATTTATGCTCGAGTTGAACCTCGTCACAAATCAAGAATAATTGAGGCATGGCAAACAAAAGGAAAAATTGTGGCAATGACTGGAGATGGCATAAATGACGCGCCAGCGTTAAAAAGGGCTGATATTGGTATTTCTATGGCGTCTGGAACAGATGTCGCGAAAGGGACATCAGAAATGATTCTTTTAGATAACAATTTCAATACAATCATTGGCGCGATTAGAGAAGGCAGGATTTGTTTTGACAATATCAGAAAAGTGGTCATATATCTTATTTCTGATGATTTCAGTGAAATATTCTTTATCTTGACGAGTTTATTTTTTGGTCTGCCATTGCCATTGCTTCCAGCTCAAATTTTATGGATTAATGTTGTGGAAGACGGACTTCCAGATATTGCCCTAACATTAGAATCAGGAGAGAGAGAAGCTATGAGCGAGTTGCCTCGTCGTTCAAATGAGGATATATTAAATCATCCAATAAAAATATGGATGTTTTTAGTCGCCTTAATTACGGGAATTTTCGGCATACTTTCTTTTTTCTTTTTTTGGAAGATTACCTGCGATTTAACAAAAGCCAGAAGCTTTCTTTTAGCTATTACATCTCTTGATTCTTTATTTTTTGCATTTTCCTGCCGTTCCCTTCGCCACACCATTTGGAGGAAAAATATTTTATCTAATCTGTATTTAACTTTTTCCATCGCCATTGGCATTGTGTTGATTTTTCTTGCTCTCAATTTGCCAATTTTACAACAGATACTTAAAACAGTTCCTTTAAGCGCGATGCAATGGTTTATGGTCTTAGGAATTGTTTCAATAGAGATATTTTTAATAGAAAAAGCAAAACTCAAATTTATCATAAAAAAACAATCTTAATCTTGCAGAATAAATGGTTTAACTATGAAATTATCATAATTACCGCAATGCTACGATAATAAGCTTTGACATCCTTGCCGAAAAGAGTTAATATATTTTTATGAATATTTTGAATGCTATTTTTGTTTTAGCCATATTCATATTAATAGCAATTCTTTTTTTACTGTTTAGAAAAAGGGAAGGCGACAAAGAAAGTAATCTCGTAATGCTTCAACAATTAAATCATATTAACAAGACGTTGGACAGCAGATTATCTGAATCAAATAAAGTTGTCCTTAATCAGTTTAGCCAAAGCGCTAAAATTATTCAGGATGTTACGGAAAGAATAACAAAGCTTGATGAAACAAATAAGCAGGTAGTGGGTTTTGCAGAGCAGTTGCAGTCCCTAGAAAATGTCTTGAAAAATCCGAAGCAAAGGGGAGTTTTGGGAGAATATTATTTGGAAGAATTGTTAAAAAATGTTTTTAGCCCAGCTCAGTATCAGATGCAATATAAATTTAAGGATGGTGAAATAGTTGATGCTGTAATATTTTTAGAAAAAAATAGAATTATTCCCATAGATTCAAAATTTTCTTTAGAAAACTATAATAAGATTATTGAAGAAAATAATTTAGATAATAGGGAAAAATTAGAAAAATTATTTAGGCAGGACCTGAAAAATCGAATTGAAGAAACAGCTAAATATATTAGGCAGAACGAAGGAACATTGGATTTCGCCATTATGTTTATTCCGTCAGAAGCTATTTATTATGATTTATTGGTTAACAGGGTTGGAGCGATTAAAAGCAATACTCGGGACTTAATTAATTATGCGGTTCAAGAAAAACATGTTCATATAGTTTCTCCTACTTCTTTTTACGCTTATTTACAGACAATTTTACAAGGACTGAGAGCTATGCAAATTGAAGAGTCAACAAAGGAGATTCGCAAAAGAGTAGAAATGTTAGGCCGTCATTTGGCAAATTATAATGAACACTTAGAAAGGCTTGGCAATCATCTTGGGACAACAGTAAATACTTACAACACTGCCTATAAAGAATTTGGCAAGGTTGATAAAGATGTAATGAAGATTGCAGACAAAGAATCTAAAATAGAAGTCAGGCAATTAGAAAAACCAAAAGAATATTAAAATTAATATGTTGGCAATAATTAAAACTGGTGGCAAACAATATAGGGTTGCCCCTGGAGATAAAATTAAAATAGACCCGCCTGCATCTCTACGCGAAATATTACAGGCCAAAAAAATTGAAAAACCAGAGGGAGAAGAAATATCTTTTAACGATGTTTTATTAATAGAAAAAGATAAAAATATAGAGATTGGAACCCCTTATATTGAAAAAGCAAAAGTGCTTGGAAAAATTTTAAAACAGGGGAAAGCCCCAAAAATTATTATTTTTAAATATAAGCCAAAAACCCGTTATAAGAAAAAAACAGGACATCGCCAGTTATTTACAGAAATAGAGATAACAAAGATAATCAATAATCATTAATCAATAATCATTAATCAATAATCATTAATCAATTATCATTTATTATTCATTAATTATTAATTAGCAATTAGCGTTTATTAATAGTTGGTAATTAATGAATAATAAAGAAAATTAAGGGCAACAATAAAGTTCTTTTACATTTTGTAAAATGGTGGTGGTTTTTTAAAAGGAGGTATCGTGAAGGAAGTTCTCATTAGACTATATGAACATAAAAAAGACACAAAAGAATTAAACGAGTTTTTATGTGCATGCATAGGACTCAGAATATTAATTATTGGGGGCAAAAATTTTGGTGAAAAAGTAACCAAAGCAACGGAAGAGATGCACAAAAAAGCCAAAATTCTCGGTCTCGACGAAGACCAAAGAATAAAGATTTGCAAGTCTTTGTTAAAATTTAACAAGCATGAGCTTGTTTGCTTTATGGAATGCATTAAAGGGCAATAAATAATAAATATTCAACCACCACCACCATCCAAAAAAGAGAGGAGCAAGGATCCTCTCTTACTAATTTAGCAGTTTGTTTTTTATATATTTTATTATAACTAAAAACCCTCTTCTTCTTCTTGGTCTATTCTTTTTTCTAAATTTTTAAAACTGGCTATTTTTTCATCAAAATATAGTTCTACGCTTCCAGGAGGGCCATTTCTGTGTTTTGCAATAATAATGTCCGCGATATTTTTTCGCGGAGTATCTTGCTTATACCTATCTTCTCTATATATAAACAGAACAACATCCGCGTCTTGCTCTAACGCGCCGCTTTGGCGAAGGTCTGCTAATCTTGGTATTTGCGGAATTCTTTGTTCAACGGCTCTTGATAGTTGAGAAAGAGCCAAGATTGGTATATTAAGCTCTCTTGACAAAGCTTTCAGTGATTTTGAGATTTCTGTTATTTGCTGAACCTCGCCAACATTTGGATTTCTTGGTTCCATAAGTTGCAAATAATCAATAATAATCAACCCTAATCCTCTGCTTGCCTGAAGCCGTCTAGCCATAGCTCTCATTTGTAAAACATTGGAAATAGCCGCGTCGTCAATATAAATTGGGCTTTCAGACAAAACGCTCATTGCTTTTTGAATTTTTGAAAAATCATTATCTTCTCCTTTTTCTGACAAGCGTCCAGTTCTTAACCTCCAGAGGTCTATGCCTGAATGATAGGATATTAACCTGTCAACGACCTGGTCTCTTGACATTTCTAATGAAAAAATTCCAACAGGCGTTTTTTCTTTAATAGCCACGTTTGCGGCGATATTTAGCGCTAAACTGCTTTTTCCAAGAGATGGCCGAGCAGCCAAGATTACCAGGTCTGATTTTTGAAGTCCCGCTAAAACATTATCAAGGTCGGTAAATCCGGTTGCTAATCCTCGTATTCCATATTTATTTTTTGAGAGGTTGTCTATTCTTTTAAAAGCGTCTTCTAAGCTGTCTTTAATCGGAACAAACGCTTGGGTTAGCGATTTTTGAGCAATGCTAAAAATTTTTCTTTCAGCTTCGTCTAAAAGAATATCAGTGTCTTCTGTTTCTTTGTATGCTATTTGGCTAATTTCGTAAGCAATAGAAATTAAATCCCTTAAAATTCTTTTTTTCTGAATAATTTTAGCGTAGTTTAGGACATGCAACGCGTTTGGAACAGAATTAATTATTTCAGTTAAATAGGCTCTTCCGCCGATTTCATCTAAATATCCTTTTTCCTTGAGCCTATTTGAGATTGAAAGCAAGTCAACGGGTTCTCCTTTTTCAAAAAGTTCTTGAGCAACTTCATAAATTTTTTGATGAGTTCTTTTATAAAAATCAGTAGAATTTAAAAAATCAACCACTTTGACAATAGCATTTTTGTCCAACATTAAAGAGCCAAGAAAGCATTGTTCAGCTTCTATATTTTGAGGCGGAAGCTTTTCCTGTAATTCAATTTTTGAAGAGTTATCATTCATCAATTTCACTATAACAAAAAAAAGAAAAATGGCAATAAAAATCTAAACGAAATTTATAAACTATTTTTTTATTTTTATGCCATTTTTTGTATCTTCAATCCTATATCCCAATTTCTCTATTTTTTTTCTAATTTCGTCTGCTTTTTGCCAGTTTTTGTCTTTTCTGTATTTTTCCCTAATATCAGCAAGCTCCCTTATTTTTAAGGGAATTTTAATTTTTTTAACTTTATCTAAGGATAATCCTAAAACCCTGTCAAAATCTAAACAAGTTCTGTATTTTTCTTGCGAAGATATATTTTTGTTATTGAGCATTTTCCATATCAAGGAAAGCGCTTTTGGGGTGTCAATGTCGTCATTAATAAATTCTAAAAATTTTTTCTTATATTTATTATTAGAATTTTTAGCAATTTTTTCTGAACAATCTGTTTTTAGGTCTGAAACTTTTTCATAAAGATTTTTTAAAGCATTTTGGCTTGCCTCTAAGCTTTTCCAGGTAAAGTTTAATTTAGAATTATAGCGAGAGGTTAAGCATAAATAACGAAAAGACAGCGCGTCAAACTTTTTTTCTATATCTTTTAATGTATATAAATTTTTCTTTGACTTTGACATTTTCTCATTATCAACCATCAAATGTTCTGCGTGAAGCCAGTATTTTACAAATGGAACTTTTTTAGTGAATGCCTGCGATTGCGCTATTTCATTTGTATGATGCGGAAAGATTAAGTCCTTTCCTCCCATATGTACGTCAAACTGTTTTCCAATTTCTTTTATTGATATTGCGGAACATTCAATATGCCATCCAGGCCTTCCTTTGCCTAAAATTTCATCATCCCAATAGATATTTTTATCCCTTTTTTTATTCCATTTTTTCCAAAGAACAAAATCGCCAATATTTTCTTTTTCGTATTCGTCTTCTGAAATCGTTTTTCCGAACTTTATTCCTCTCATAAAATCTTTTCCAGCCAATACGCCGTAATCATTATATTTTTGTTCGTATTTTTGAATATCAAAATAAACAGAATTGTCTTTTATATAAGCGAAATGTTTTTTGAGTAATTCTTTGATAATCTTTTTCATTTCTTGAATTGCGTCAGTTGCCCTAATGAAAAACGGAAATTCAATATTTAGTTTTTTAATATCTGATTTGAATATTTTTATATATCTTTCCGTATATGCTCTTAGATTTTTCTTATTGGCGTTTTCTCTATATTTTTCAATTGTTCCCTTGATTGTTTTATCGTCAACATCAGTAAAATTCATTACATATTTAACCTTGTAATTATTATATTCCAAAATCCTTTTCAAAACATCAGAAAAGATATATGTCCTTAGGTTTCCTATATGAGCATGCCAATAAACCGTTGGGCCACAGGCGTAAACCCCAACCCTTTTATTTTTTATTGGTTTAAATATTTCTTTTTTATGAGATAAAGTATTATATAGTTTCATAACAACATTTTATCATTTTTTGATTTTTTGGGAAATCGTGATAATATTAAAATAACAAAAATTAATAATGAGTGAAATTCTTGCGATAGAACGCGTTTATTATATTGTAGGATATAATCTCTTTTTGTGAAAATGAAAAAAATAGATATTATTATTTCTCTTGTTACGGGAGAGGGTATTGCATTGCTAATTCTTTGGTTTATAAAAAAGTCAACTTTTGAAATGGGTTGTTTGGATTATCTTTTGCCGATTTTTTTTCCGATTTTAACCCTTATTGGTCTTTGGGTCTCCTATTTGATTGGAAAAAAGTATTTGTTTTTTTTCCAATTAGTGAAATTTCTTTTAATAGGTTCATTGTTCGCTATATTTGATTTGTTATTATTGAACTTTTTAATGGGATATTTTGAGGTCACAGAGGGAGTTAAGTATTCAGTTTTTGTTACCGCATCCTTTGTTGTCATTACCAGTATAAAATATATAGCCGACAAGTTTTGGGCTTTTGAAAAAAGCGGAAAAGAGGGAGTTGGGATGGAGTTTATGGGATTTTTTATTATTACCTTGATAAGCGGAGTAATCCATATTGGCGTGGCTTCTTTTATAGTTAATGTTGTTGGCGCTCAATTTTCTGTTTCATCTCTTGTTTGGGCAAATATTGGCAAGATATTAGGAATAATAGTGGCATCTATCTGGAATTTTCTTGGCTACAAATTTATTGTTTTCAAAAAATAGAAATAGTAAATTATTTGTATTATTGCGGCATTTAGTTAAAATGAAAATAAATTTTCATTTTCCTCTTGCTTGCAATTATAATT
>JAYELF010000075.1:0-1613 GCA_034717275.1 Patescibacteria group bacterium | reverse complement strand
AATAATTTATGGCAAGAAGAAAGACATTTAAAAGAAGATATCAAGCGAGAAGAAAAAAATCAATTTTAAAAAATAGGTTTTTTTGGTTTTCTATTTTATTTTTAATAATTTTTTCTGAAATTTTTTATTTAACTTGTTTTTATAATTTTTTTCAAATTAAAGAGATTAAAATCTCAAATCTTAAAAAAATAGAATATTCATTAATCAAGGGGGCAATAGAAAAAAATATTGAAAAAAGAATAATATTTTTTGATTCAAAAAGTATTTTTTTATGCAATTTAAAAGAAATAAATGATTTGCTTTTAATGAAATTTCCTCAAATTTCTAAAATTGATTTAAAAAGAGATTTTCCAAACACTATAACAGCTAAAATAGAAGAAAGAAGACCTGTTGCGTATTGGTCTCAAAACAGCGATTATTTTTATATTGACAAAGAAGGAGTAATTTTTGATTTAGTTAAGGGGGATATTTTTGATAAATCAGAAAAAAACAAAAACCTATTATTTGTAAAGATTAAAGATTTAAACAATTTTGTTGAAAATATTCAATTAGGAGAAAAGGTTATTGAAAAAGAACGATTAAATCAGATTTTAAAAATAGAATCTGTTTTTAAAAAAGAGATAAAAATTCAAATAGAAACAGCGAGCATAATCTCTGAAAGAAGATTAGATGTCAAATTATCTGAAGGATACGATGTTTATTTTAATATTAAAAAAGACATAGACTGGCAGTTGACTGAACTTAAATTTCTTTTAAAAGAAAAAATTACTCCTGACGAAAGAAAAAATCTTAAATATATAGATTTAAGATTTGAAAAGGTTTATGTATTTCCTGAAATATAAAAAGCGTTAAATTTTAAAATTCAGGAAAAGATTCAGGATATCTACTCTTTTCTAAGTTTTTTTTATTCTTTTAAAGAATATAATCCTTTTTATTTTTTAGTTAACCTGATACTTTGTTACAACAATCCAGCCCCTGTAATTATAAATATCCTGAAATCCTTTTTCTTCTACAAAAATCCAGTTTTTAGGCGTTTCAGGCCTATAATTGCCAAAACCAGTGGTATTGATAAGCCAAACAATATCTCCTTTTTGCGTTTCCCTGTTAAAATCCTTAATAATATCTTTTGGAGATAACAATGCTGTGCCAGAAAAATGAGGCAAATAACCCGGAGCAAAAAGAAGAGGCGCAACGCCAGTTTTATTGTAATACTTAAAAGTAAAATACACGAAAGAAGAGCCAACATATATTTTTTCATCAGGTTTTATCTGTTGATTTAAATAGTTTGCTGTTCCTGCCATACCAGATTTTTTTGAAGCATTGAGGTTGTTCCAATGTATTGGGAAAGAAATAAATGTTCCAAAAATCGCTATGGCAATCAATAATCCTCTTATTGTTTTATTTCCAATTTTAAAGATAGCTCCTCCTATTAAAATTAAGAAAAAGGGGAGTGTGAAAATAAAATAACGGTCAAGATAAATGGAAGATTTTATAGAGAGGGCTGTTGCTCCCAAGAAAGGGATAATAATTAACAATAAAGCCAGCCAAATAAAAGGATTTTTGATTTTCTTAATTGCGTAAATCGCAAAACCAATAACCAAAATCGTTATTAG
>JAYELF010000074.1:0-1614 GCA_034717275.1 Patescibacteria group bacterium | reverse complement strand
TCAATAGTTGAAAAAAGGGGAGCGGAAATTTCAGGGGACGCGGCAGTTGGAAGCCGCTGGAATTTATTAGGACCTTTATGGGATAAAATAAAAAAACGGCCTATTTTAGGATCTGGTTTTGGAGAGACAGTCACCTATAAAACTAAAGATCCGCGAGCGTTGGAAAATAATCCAGACGGATTTTATACTACTTACGCTTTTGAATGGGGGTATTTTGATTTTTGGTTGAAAATGGGAATATTCGGAGTTTTGGCTTATTTATATCTGATATTTAAAATATTTAAATTAGGATGGAAAAATAGAAACAATGATTATATTTTTGGCGGATTATCTGCCTTAGCGGTTTTAATAATTGTCCATTTTTTCACGCCATACTTAAATCATCCATTAGGAATCGCGTATATTATACTAATCTCTGTAATGATTGATAATAAAGAAATAAAAAATTCATCCTTGCCAGCGTAGCCATATAATGCGTTGTTAAGCGAAGTTAAAAATCAACTTCGTGTTAAAATTACCAAACGACTTGTTTTTCTAAATTACAATTATTTTGCACCCAGTCTATATTAAATTCCTTTAACTCCCTTCTTTTTCCGTCGAGAATATAATATTGTCTATTTTTTTTAAATTTATCGTTAGGCATTTTGTTGTCTATCCATTCATCCGGACATATTTTTAACCCCGAATTTTGTGATTGATTATTTTTTGGTTGCGCAGGGATTGTTTTTTTTTGCGCATCCGGCTAAAAATATTAACGACAGTAGAATTGATAAGATTGTGGTTTTTTTCATAGAGTTGATTTTTAATTGCGTATAACATCAGGGATAAAAAAAGTTTTCGTAACGTAGCGGAGAAAATTTGGGAAATTTGCGAGCCGAGCAATTTTCCTCATAATCCTTGTTATACGCCCCGACGACTGAAAGGAGGAGAGCGCAGCGTGGCACGAAGCGTAGTGGAGTGAGTTTAAAAAATATTTTTCGTTCTCAATTATCAGATAGGATTTTCTCATTAATTATAAATTTGATTTTTTCATTTTTAAAAATGGAAGAGGGGTTAGGGGTGAATTTTATTTTTAAAAACTCCTTATTAATTAACAAATGGATTTTTCATATTAAACATAATTCTTGGTGTCTCATTGTTTATTCTATCAATTGAGATATTGTATTTTTTACTATAAACATAATCAATAGAATCAAATATAGCATCATTCCAATCAAATCCTAATTTTTCAGCTACCTTTTTTACATCAGCCTCATTTTTTCCTTCTATCTCAATCACTGGCTTTAAAAATGGCCACAAATCAATCATTAATTCCACTCCGTCTAATTCCCAAAGCTCTCTTTTTGTTTCTTGAACTGCTTTTTTCTCTGCTCCGATTGTTTTTAATAAATTTACAGCATTTTCATAGCTATTTACAATAAGCTCTATTTCTTTCTGTCCCTCAATAGAACCATTTGATTCCATAATTTTCAAAGCCATAGTAATTTTGTCAGATTCATCTCTTACTCTCAGCCACCCACCTTTAATTTCATGTCCTTTGGGAAAATTAAAGACTGTCCTTTTTTGATTGAACATTGGTTTAAGCAATTTTCCGTTTAGACTTTTAATTTTCTT
>JAYELF010000073.1:0-1711 GCA_034717275.1 Patescibacteria group bacterium | reverse complement strand
TGGAAAACGGAACATCAACAGTTGTATGAGCAACAGCTTGAGCATTGCGTATTCTATTAAACATATCTGCTATTGGGTCAGTCATAATTAAATTTAAGGTTTAAGGTTTAAGTTGTAAAGGAGGCATAGAAATCAATTTAAATTCTATAATTTGAATCTGATTTTACCAACTGCTCTTTTTCACTCCTGGAATTTCTCCTTTATTCGCCATTTCTCTAAAACATATTCTGCACAAACCAAATTTTCTAATATATCCTCTTCTTCTTCCGCATCTAAAACAACGCCTAACTTTTCTTGTAGAAAATTTTTCTGGTTTTTTAGCTCTTGCTATCTGAGATTTTTTTGCCATAATACTTTTTTATGCTTCTGTTTTCATTGGAAAACCCAATAATTTAAACATATTTAACCCTTCTTCTTTTGTTTTTGAATTTGTCACAATCGTCATCTCTAGACCAAATATATTTTTAATTCTTTCTTGCGAAATTTCTGGAAAATCAATCTGCTCCTTTAATGCAATGGTTAAATTTCCGTTTTGGTCAATTGACTGGGGTTTTATTCCGCGAAAATCGCGGGAACGAGGAAGGGTAATATAAATCAATCTTTCTAAAAAATCAAACATCTTGCTTTTTCTTAAAGTAACCATAGCGCCAATTGGAATACCTTTCCTTGTCTTGAAACTGGCAATTGATTTTTTAGTATTGGTTAATATGGGTTGCTGTCCGCTAAGCGCGGCTAAATCGTTCATAATTGCCTCATAGGTTTTTTTTTGGTCGTCTTTTGATTTTCCAGAAATCAACTTGCCAAAACTGGTGTTAATGACAACTTTTTTAATTTTTGGAACTGCCATAATATTTTTATAACCAAATTTCTCCATCATTGCTGGAATTGCCTCTTTTTTATATTTTTCTGATAATCTTATCATAGGTGTAAATTTTAAATTTTAGATTTGAATTTTAGATTTCTGCTTTGCATTTTTTACAAATCCTGAACTTTCTTTTTTCAACAACCTTATGTCCAACTCTTGTCGCTTTATTGCATTTTGGACAAATCAATTTTACGTTTGAAATATGGATAGAGCATGGTGTTTGAACGATTTGACCTTTTTCTCCTTCTTTTTTTGGTTTAACATGTTTTTTTCTTATATTAACTCCTTCCACTAAAACACGTTTTGTCTTTAAAAAAACCTCTATGGTTTTTCCACTTTTCCCCTTGTCTTTGCCTGAAATTATTGAAACATGGTCTCCTTTTTTTATTTTCATAATAAACTTAATATTTAATTCTAAATCCTTTCTAAACTACATCCTTTGCAAGTCCAATTATTTTATCAAATCCTTTTTCTTTCAAGTCCCGCGGAATAGGACCAATAATTCTTCCACCTTTTGGCGTTTTTGTTTTACCATCTAAAATTACGGCGGCATTATCATCAAACCGAATATACGAGCCGTCTGCTCTTCGGTATGCTTTTTTTTGCCTAACAACCACTGCTCTTACTACATCGTGTTTTTTAATAGCTTTTCTTGGTTCTGCCTTTTTAACAGCAACAACAATAATATCTCCTATTTGAGAATATCTGCGACGACTGCCACCAAGAACCTTAAAACACTGGATAATTTTGGCTCCAGAATTATCAGCGACTTTTAGTATTGTCTGTGTCTGAATCATAGTATTAGCGAATAAAGAATAATAAACAAAACTATATACCCATTGTCGT
>JAYELF010000072.1:0-9073 GCA_034717275.1 Patescibacteria group bacterium | reverse complement strand
AGGCGAGTTCTGTTTACACGCCTTTTTTGTTGATTTCTTTTTCTTTCTGTTATGATTTTTTGTATTCATTCTTCCCTCCGTTTGATTTAAAGAACAAAAAAAATTAAAAAATCCTATTTATTTCTACCAAATATTACAAAAACCACCTGCTCTATTGTATTGTCTTTTTTAAGGAAACCTTCTACTGCCTTTAGAGCAATCAATCCTGCTTTTTCTTTTGGAAATTTATAAGCGCCGGTAGAAATAGACGGGAAAGCAATGCTTTTAATTTGGTTTTTAACAGCTAATTTTAAACTATTCTTATAGCAGCAAGCTAATAATTTTTCTTCATTAAAGCTTCCTCCTTTCCATATTGGACCAACAGTATGAATTACATATTTAGACGGCAAATTATACGCTTTTGTTATTTTTGCCTCTCCTGTTTCACAACCGCCTAATTTCCTGCATTCTTGTAGTAATTCTGGACCAGACGCCCGATGGATTGCCCCATCTACTCCGCCCCCGCCTAAAAGAGTATTATTGGCGGCATTGACAATTGCGTCTGCTTTAATTTTTGTAATATCTCCTTTTATTAATATTATTCTATCCATTATTAATATAATGCTTTAAAAGCCATAAAAAGTAAAATATACTTTTGACAATGTTTTTAAAAAGAGTATTTTAAAAATAGCTATTTAAAATAATAAAAAAGGAGGAAATATGAAAACAAAAAAGTTTTGGTTAAAAACGCTTTGGTTTTTTTTAGGAAATTCAATGTTCCATCGCGATTTGAAGATTATGATATTGAAATTCAATAAAGAAGAAGAAAAGCAAAGGAAAACAAAATAAAAAAATATATGCGGATGATAATATTATCATCCGCATATTTAATTTCATTTTTTTAAGCTGTTTGTATACTCATTTACATCTGCCCAATCTTTATCTGTCATCTTCTTTTGTAAGAATTTCATCTGTGCTTCTTTCTTTGCCCATTCTTTCTGCTCTTCTATAGAATAAGTTCCTCCTTTAAAAAGTTTTGTCAATTTGAATGGTTTAGAGCCGTCTTTAGCATGACAAGCCACACACATTCCCTTTCCATAATAGATCACTTTGCCAGCGCCCATATCTTGCGCAAAACTCAAACAAGAAACACCACCTAAAAGCAACACTGCTACTGCCATATAAACAAGCTTTTTCATATTTTACCTCCTTTACCTGTTTTTATAATTTATTACAGTTATCTTTTCTGCTTTGAGTTCAACAATGTCAACCGGAAAAATAATTTCGTTACTATTGTGACATTCCTCCATCCATTTTTCCAGAGCATTGATGTTTTGTAAAAAAATCAAAGAACAATTTTTAAAATTATAAACTATCTCGTTTAGGCGTTCAAGCCTTTTTATCTTTTTCTCTTTCATATCATTTGCCCTCCTAATATTTATTTTAAAAAATTTCACAAAGAGCTGTGTTTTGAAAGAACTGTTCTTGATTGCCTTTATTTTAAAATACTATAATTCATCCATCTCTGTCAAGAATTTCCAAAATTTTATTCCTTTTTTTAAACCCTCTAATTAATCTAATTCTTTTTTGAGGAATTTTAAGATAGATAGATAAAAGCTCAACCATTGCTCTGCTTGCCTGTCCTTTTATTGGTTTTTCTCTTGTCATTACATCAAAAGAATCTTTTGATTTTTCAATGACTTTATCTTTTTTTGAATTTGGAAAAACTCTAACCTTAATCAACATTTTTTTTAAATATAGGGCAAATCTCTTTAAAGTCGCAGTGGTTGCACAGCCGACTTGGCTTTGGTAAAAATTTTTTAACCCTTTTGATTTGTTTAACTTTTTTCAGGACTATCTCCTTTATCTCCTTTTTATCAACGTTTAAAACATTATAATCAATAATTTTATTTCTTTTAAGGTCGTAAAAACTGACCACATCAACAGATTTTTTAAAATTTAATTCCGCTAAAAGTTTATAAAAATAAAGCTGAAATTTATCAGCCCTCCCATTCCCTGTTTTAAAATCAACAACTCTTAAGCTATTGCTTTTTAATTCGTCAATCCTATCAAACTTTCCAGAAATCAAAATATCGCCCTCCAATAACTGAATCATTTCCTCATAGTCGCTAAATGATTTTTTAATATTTTCTGTTGGAATATAAAAAAGAGCAGACAGGTTCTTTTTTTCCAAATTAAAAAAATTTTTTAACTGATTCAAAGAATCTAAATAAACATTTCTCTCGCATTCTAAATCCTTAAACCCTCCTGCCTCGCCCAATGGAGCTTTTTTGTCAGGCTCAATTTCTGAAAACCATGACCTAAAAAGACATTCCTTAAGGTTGTCAAATGTCCTCTCTTTAACAGGGAGATAATAAAACAGGGTAATTGCGTTATGAACAGACTGACCTTTTGTCTTATAGTCCCTTGGCTTTATAAACTGTTGTTTAATCGGAGCAATCTCTGGGTCAAGATAATTAAAATAATACCCTTTTTGACATTTATCAAAAAGCGCGAGTTTGCTATAAGAATAAATTTTTGAAAAATCTCTTTTTTTTCTCATAATTATTAATGTTGCTTAAATTCGCAAATATCCTTGAAATCGCAAAATTGACAATGCCAACCTGGGTTTGGCAAAAAATTATTTTCTTTAATCCTATGAATATGCTCAATAATTTTTTCCCGCATTTCTTTCTTTTCTTTTTCAGTCCCCAAGAAAGAGAGCGTCGTTCCATTCTCTAAATAATAATAAGCCATTTTTTTTGGATTTAATTTAAAAATTTCTTCTGTTGCTATTTGATATATTAATAGTTGTTCTTTGTCGTCTATTTTTAATTTTTCCTTTGGATGCCCTGTTTTGTAATCAATAATTTCTACACTATTTCCCTTAATTTCGTCTATTCTGTCTATGGCTCCAATTAAAGAATATCCATTTATTTTTAAATTAAATTTTTTCTCAAGCGCCGGCTCTCTGCCTATAAATTTAATTTTTGGATTTTTGTTTAGAAAATCCTTATAAAAGATTTTAAGGGATTTTTCTCCTTGTTTGTAAAATTTCGTCTTTTCTGCTTCGTTTTCATACCACTCGTCAACCCATTTCATTTTATAAATCTTTAACAAATCCTTAAATTCCATCAAACATTTATTTGCGCTTGGTTTATTCTTAAAATTAAATAAATCAGATTGTTTTATCTGGGTCTTTTTAACAAATTCGCATAGGGTTTCATGCATTGTTTTTCCAAAAGTGAAAACCGCCTTGCCTGGTCTTGGAATTTTCAGAATATAGGCAAATTTATACTGAAGCGGACATCTCTGAAAAGTGGATAATTGGGTATAGGAAAAATATGGCGGAATTGGATATTTCTCAACCTGTTTTAATCTAACATTTGCTATATTGCCTTTATTAAGAACAACCTTTCCTTGATACTTTAAATGTTGTATTTCTTTTTCTTTAGAAATTCCGCATTCTTGTAAAAACCTTGATTGTTTTTTTCTTCTTTTCCCTCCATAATCATCTGCCCAACAAAAAAATAATCCATTTTTCGCTCTAGTCATTCCAACATAAAACAACCGTCTTTCTTCCTCTAAATGCGCGTCTCCTTTTAGAATTATTTTTTTGATTAATTCCTCTGGAAGCTCAATAGGTTCTTTTTTCTCTATGCTTGGAAAACGTTTATCAACCAGATTAACCAAAAAAACATATTGAAATTCTAATCCTTTGGCAGAATGAACAGTCATTACATTTACGGCGTTATGGCCTTCCTCAATATTGGGCTCCATAGAACCCTCATCGCCTGCTTCTAACTCCAAATCAATTTGTTTGATAAAATTATTCAAAATTGGATTATTTTGGAATTCTTCAAATTTTTTAATTTTATCGTAAAATTGATTGATAAAATTAAAATTTCTAAGAGCATCGTCAGGTTTTTTCTCATTAGAAAGCTCCTTAAGATAACCAGAATTATTTAAAAAAGAAATAAAAACTTCGCTAATATTTTTCTTCTGGCTTAAAGCGGTGTACTTCTTTATTAAAGACAAAAAAGAACTAATCTTGTTGACTGTTGACTGGTTTATTCCTGAAATCAATGAAAGTTGAGACAATGTTTCGTAAATTGACTGACCCCTGCGATGGCTGTATTGAGTAATTTTTGCTATATCTTCATGAGAAATCTTTAAACCCAAAGAGTTTAGAGCCCTGAAAGCGGCCATATTATCATAACAATTATCTAATAGTTTTAAATAAGCTATGATGTCCAAGATTATCGGCTTTGAGTATAGCCCCTTAGAAGATAAAAATTGGTATGGAACGCCTGTTCTCTCCATTTCCTGAAAAAACGGTTTAGCGTAATTGTTTGCCCTAACCAAAATCGCAAAATCGCTAAAACGAGCTGATTTATTTTTTTTAAGAATTTCAACTATTTTTTCTACTACCCCCATTGTCTCTTTTTCTAAATCCTCAAAATGCAAATTTTCAATTGCTCCCAATTCCTTTCTTGTTGAAAGAAGTTTCTTGTTAATCTTTTTGAAATTCCTCAAATCAACCCCCTTTTTCTTGGCATTTTCTGAAATTTTACTAACATTAGAGATTTCATACTCCAAGCGATTCGGATTATTAAGCTGAATAAATTTATATGATAAATCTAATATATTTTGAGGAGAACGATAATTTTTGGTTAAAATTATCTCTTCTGCGCCAGGATAATCTTTTCTAAATTGTAAAACATTATTAAAAGAACTGCCTCGCCAAGAATACAATGATTGGTCGTCGTCCGCTGAAACGGTTAAATTATTCTTAGGAGCTGATAGAAGTTTAATTAATTCATATTGAGTCCAATTTGTGTCCTGAAATTCATCAACTAATATATATTTAAACTGCTCGCGATATCTGTTTAAAATTTTTGGTCTTTCCTTGAATAGCTTCAAGCAATAATTGATAAGGTCTCCAAAATCTAAGTAATTATTATCTATTAAAAGTTTTTGATAAACAAAATATGCGTTTGCGACTTCTTTTATTCTATCTGCTTCTTGTTGTTCTTCTGCAAGCTCTTTTTTGTCTTTTCCTTTTATTGCCTTGCTTCCAATGGCAATGCCGTCCATATTTAGCATTAGGTCGTCGCCATATTTCAAATAATCATCCGGAGACACGCCCTCGTCTTTACAGCGAGAAAAGTGATTTATTAAAATTCTAATAAATTTTGTAGGATTGCCAAGTGGCTGATAATACTTTAGGTTAAATTTATCCAGATTTTGACGGACCAAAAGCCATGCCTGAATTTCATCTAATAATTTATAATCAGTAGAAATGCCTATGTCTAAACCGCGCTCTTTTAAAATTCTGTCGCAAAAAGAATGAAATGTGGAAATCCATGCGTTAAAAGAGCTAATTTGTAAAATATTATCAATCCTTTCCTCTATTTCTTGAGCCGCTTTTTCAGTAAAAGTTAGGACTAAAATTTCTTCTATTTTCACCTGTTTTTTTTCAACAAGATTTAAGATTCTTCTGGTGATAACGGTTGTCTTTCCAGTTCCTGCTCCGGCAATAATTGAAAGAGGACCTTTGCCAAAGCCAACTGCTCTTTTCTGCGCGCTATTAAGGGGTTGTATTTTTTTGTCAACCTGTTTCATTGACCAAATTATGCCACTTTTAGAATTGTTTTTCAATTAAAAAAATAAAAAAGCCAATAATGGCTCTACCTTATTTGTAAAAATAAAAATTAAAATATTAAATTTTAATATTGCGGTTAAATTTTATAAACCTTATAGCCCTCTCTGACTTTTTCTTTAACCTTAAGCCCGGCTTCTTTTCCTTTTCCTGTTTTCTCTACCTTCTTATGTTCAACCTCCATTGAGCTGATTTTTTGAGTAAAATCAGTGTCCTCTCCTCCAGTAATTCTAATCTCATCTCCTTTTTTAAGAGTATTTGAAACCTTAACCACGGCAACTCCAATATCTCCAAAATAATGGGTAATTTCGCCAATCAATTTACCTTGTTTAAAAGATTTTTTTGTAACCATATATTTTAATTTTAGCGTTTCACGACCTTTTATAATAAGACCCAACTCGTTGATTTAATTAATTTTATATAACATATAAGTTTTATAGCGCTCCTGATAGGAATCGAACCTATATCTAAGGCTCCGGAGGCCTCAATTTTATCCATTAAACCACAGGAGCAAATAATCTGTCTTATGCGTTAATATCTTTAAATTATCATAAAAAACATAAGAATAAAAGCGTTTTATAGATAAAAAATTGATTTAAAGAATAGAATAATTAGGAGCGCAGAGAATTCAATCTTTTTTCAGCTTCAATTTTTTCTCTATTTGAAATTTTGCTTTTCCTAATTCCTTTTTGCAATACCTCTAATGTATTGTCGTAGATTTTTCTATCTACTGGAAATGGGGTTGAATCTTTGCCTCCATGGGCAAATGAATATCTAGCAGGGTCTTCGTATGACGGTTTTTTGCTATATATTAATTCCGCAACCAAGCTCAACGCGCGAATTGTTTTGGGTCCGACTCCTTTTATCATTAATAAATCTTCAAAACTTTTTGGTTCTAAAAAATGGCTCACCTCAATTATTTTTTTTAATCTTTTTAAATCAAATTTTTCCTTTTCAATTGGGTGCCAGTCAAACTCAATATTATTTAACTCAATCTCTGTAAAACCGGGAATTTTTTTCTGCTGTATTAGCGAATCTGATTTTTCGGTAATCAATTTAATATCTTTTAAAAATGTTTGTGGCTCTTCTTTGACTAATTCCGCAGAAATCTTTTTATTTGCCTTGCTCTCTTCGGCAATTAGATTTAATGGATTAAGCTTTAGGTCAGAGGCAATTCCAGAATGAGGTTGTTCAACAAAATCTTTAATATCTGAAGACAGCCAGTGATACCTCCTGGCTTTTTGAAAACCTACATTCATTCCTTGTTGAATTACTGTCCAGTTGCCTGATTTTGAAAAAATCAAGTTATGGTGATAAATCTGAAATCCGTCTTGGATAAGCCCTGAATCTACTTTCGCCGATATTTTGGACGCATAAATTAATTTATTAATTTTCTCCGATGAAAAATCCAAAAATTCTCCCCATTTCTGTATCTGGTCAGGAGTTTTTTTTGAGGTTTTTCCCTTGCCTCCGCAAATAAAAACCCCTAAATCATTTTCAATACCCCTTAGTCCTTCTTTTAAAGCGCCCATAGTGATAGTAGTGCTTCCACTGCTATTCCAATCCATACCTATAACGCAACTTAAACTCTGGAACCAAATCGGGTCGGATATTCTTTTTAAAAATTCATCTGCTCCAAATTCTTCCCTAATAATCAAGGCGATTGCGCGAGAAAGCCGAGTCATTTTTTCAAACAACCAATAAGGACATTTTCCATAATCAAGAGGAACTGTAGCAATACCTGTTCTCATATTATTTTATTTCTCATTCCTTTGTTTTATTTTATTTTTCATCCCCTCATATTATTTTATTTCTCATATTGCTCTTATTTTATCAAAAAACCGACTTCCCAGCCAGCTTATTAACAGATAAGACAATCTACCAAAATCGACGATCGTCGATTTTAGTAGACGATTATTTTACTCTTGAGAATCTGGTTAGACCAGAACAAGGAATAATTTTAATTCCTTGTTTTTCTAATTCGTCTAAAAATAAATTTACCCCCAAAGAATCAGAAGACATATGGCCCGCAATAACTATATTTAAATTACTTGATTCCGCTTCTTTTTTATGTTCTTCGGAGATATGCATTCCAATCACTGTTCCAATTCCCGCGTTAGCCATTTTTTCATAAAGTTTTGGAGAACCCTCTGTCCCGCCGGTAATTTCGGTTAGAGCAATTTTACCACAGCGATTCTCTTTATTTCCAACAAAAATTTTTGGACCCGCTCCAATTTTCATAGCTTCTTTATATTCTGGAATTTCTTTTAATAAATCTATTATCTCTCCTATTCTTTCCGGCTTTTTTTCTTCTATCAAATCCTTTAAAAATTTTGCGACTAAATTATCGCAGGGAGTATGAGAATTCATTAGATTTATTTTCAAGAGTTTTGCCGCATCAACAGTTCTTTGATGGTTTATTGGGTTAACTCCTCTTGCTACTTCCTTAATTTTTTCTTTCATCAACCCCTCGGCAATATTTATCGGAACTCCATAAAAATTCAAAACATCGCACTGCAAATCCATCACATCCGCCAGATGAGCCAATCCCTTGCCAAGAGGATGATGAGCAATAACCAAATCTATATTACCGATTTCTTTAGCTATTAAAAGTTCCGCTGGCCCAATATCAATTCCAACTAAAACTTTCTCTACTGGTTTATCCTCTGCAATGTTATAAATTCTTGAATCTAAATATGGATTTTCCAACGCCTCTTTGTCAAACTCCTGTTTTTCCTTCTCATTTGCTTCCTCGTATCGCTTTCTTTTATCATCTAAAAATTTTTGGATTTTTTGGGTTCCCCTAAAATCCGACTTAATGCCCATTTCAATGGCTATCTTGTAAATTTCTTTTGTTTCCATTGATTGATTGTAAAATAGATTATTATAAATTTATAGTTTTATCTCACAATACAAACCTATTACAGGATTGCGGAGAATTTATCTTATTCTCTTACGCTCTTGTTTTTTCTTTTGTTTTTCTCTTGTCTTTTACGCTGTTTAATGTTTTCGCATCTTCCACACGTTTTGCTGTTATTGTATTGATTTTTTTATACAACTCCAATATTAAATTATCCTGTTCCTTAATGCTTAAAACATCCCGACGAATTCGGGCTTTTTCTTTTCTAATAAACTTGCGGATAGAATTTGGTTTGTTTTTCTTTCCCATAAAATAAAATAGCTTCTGCTATTAAAATCAAATTAAATAAAAAAAATGACAATACAAAAATATATTAATCTATTTATCACTTTTTGTCCAGAAAAACTCGCGGATATCTAATCTCTACAAAACTGATTATTGATTATTGATAATTGATAATTGATGATTGATAATTGATGAAGTTTACAGAGACCCGATCTCTGCAAGATTGATGATTGATTATTGATAATTGATAAATCAGGGGAGACCCGCTCTCCCTCTAAACTTGGCAG
>JAYELF010000071.1:0-1815 GCA_034717275.1 Patescibacteria group bacterium | reverse complement strand
ATATTACGCCAAAAAGAATCCAGCTAATAAACTCACCAATAAATAAAACCAATCCCTGTTTTGCATGAAATTTTACAAAATCGTTTTTTTCTTTGAGTAATAATGGCACAAGACAAAAAATACCAAGATAACTGATAATTGCCAAGGTATTATTTCTCTCGTTATTGCTTTTAATTGTTTTTTTCATAATTTAACATAAATTAAAAAAATTATATTAATATTGTTCCTAAATTATAACGCATTTTACAAAAACAACAAAAAAAGAATATTTTTTTGTTGTTTTTGTTTTTAGATATTGGCTATTTTTTTACAATCTCTTCAATTGCTTGCTTAGCCAATCCAGCGCGTTCGCAATATTCTACCCCTCTTTCCTTTAATGCCTCTGCCATATTTTTCCCGATATTTTCAGCAACAAAACAATTAATATTTTTATCTGCAAGAATTTTAGCAACCGAAAATCCAGCGCCTCCTCCTCCAACAGCGAAAGGATTAGATATTTTCTCTAAAAGTTCTCCTTTCTCGTTAAAAATTAAAAAATAAGGAGCACGAGCGGCCATAGCGCTTATCTCTGAATTTTCATCTTTTTTATTTGCGGCAACAGCGTATTTCATATTTTTTATTTTAATCATTTTTTTAGTTTAATAAATTTGTCGACCAAAATTCCATTAACAAAAGAAAATAAAATTATATAGAAGCTTAATATAATAGTAAAAGTAAAACTGAAATAATAAATCATTATCGGGAAAAGAGATATTTTTACTGCTCTGGAATAAAGGAAACAGGCGATAAAAGAGTTTTTTGTCCCCTTTTCTTTAAGGTCTTTAAGGAGAGGATACCACATATAAAGCGGACCTGCTGACAGAATTCCTCCGATTATTGAAACAATCCAGCCCTTAAGGCCAGCGTCCTTGCCGAGAAAATTTGTTATTTTTTTAGGAGAAAGAAAAAGACCTGAAAGAAAAATCATAGCAAAAACCAAGAGCAAAACAGGAATAATTTGCTGGATTAAATAAAGAAATTTGACAAAAACCCTTTCTGCTAATTGATAGTCCCAAATCAATAGAATCAAATAAAACAATAAAACCAAAATGAAAAAAAGCCAATTTCCATTAATTTTTTTAAAAATTTTAGTCATAAAAAATTTAATGTAACAATAGTTAAAATGCTAACAAATAAAGCAAGAATAAAACTAATAATATTCCTTACGATGGCAAATCTTTTTCCAAGCATCATTGCTTCTGCGGGCAATTGAACTATGCCAACTGTAACCCATGCAACAATAAAGGCAGTCACGGCAAGAAAGCCTACTCCCTGTTTTAAAAGTTCTCCGCCGATAATATAGCTTGTTATTGGATTACCAGCAGACACGCTTCCAAATACGGCTCCCAACAACGGGTCTATAATTTTACTGCCAGTAAATACGCTTTTATAAACGCTTTCGTTTAAAAAAACAAGTGATAAGCTCACAAGCATCATCGTTCCCAAAATAATTGGAAGAACCCGCGTAAAATTATTCAATGTTTTATTAAAGGATTGTTTTACGATTAAATTTTTCATTTGGTTATTTTTTTTAAACAAATAAAAATCATATCTTCCCAATTTTTTTATTTATTATCTTTGAATTACGAAATTGGTTTTAGAATTCAAATAAGAAATCTTTTTAGCATCGGGCTGGCGTGGGTTTGGCGCGCTAAAAAAATTTCTTATCTGAATTTCTTTACTAAGTAGCGTATTTCGTAATTCAAGGTTATTATAACAAACTTCATTTATTTTTTGAAATAAAAAACGCCAAAAGGCGTTTTTTAAAATATCGAA
>JAYELF010000070.1:0-9332 GCA_034717275.1 Patescibacteria group bacterium | reverse complement strand
ATTTTTCTTTCCTTGAATTCTTCTTTTAAAAAATTCAGCATTTCGTTATTTTTTGCTATCAACAGAATTCCAGAAGTGTCTTTATCTAATCTGTGAACTATTCCGTATCTTGGAGGAGTTCCAGTATTTTTCAAAACAGGGAATTTTTCCAACAAATAATCAATTAAGGTTTTTTCAGCTATTTTTTTTTCTGGAAAAGTTATTATTCTGGCTGGCTTATCAACAACCAGCAGATTTTCATTTTCGTAAATAACTTTTATTTTCATTTTATCTCTATGTGGGCGATACAGGACTCGAACCTGTGGCCTTCTCGATGTCACCGAGACGCTCTAACCAGCTGAGCTAATCGCCCCAAAAAAAGTTGGGCGCTTTAATCAGCTAAGTTGCGCGCCCTTATTTATTTTTTTTCTTATAAAAGCGTCAGTATTGATTTGCAAAACAAGTGCGCGCGGCAGGATTCGAACCTGCGAACCTTGGCCTTATAAGGACCCTGCTCTGCCACTGAGCTACGCGCGCGTTTGTTTCCCTTTTTTTAGTTTAATTAAATTCTCAAATTCTTCTTTTTCAATCGTTTCTTTTTCAACTAATCTTTTAGCGATTTTATCAAGGATATTTCTTTTTTCAGTTAGAATTTTTTTAGTTTGTTTCTCCGCTTCATTCATAAATCTTGCTATCTCATTATCAATCCTTTCCGCTATTTTTTCGGAATAATTTCTTTCTTCTGATATTTCTTTTCCAAGGAAAACCATTTCTTCTTTTTCTCCGAAAGAAATTGGTCCAAGAGAAGACATTCCGTATTCCTTAACTAATTTTCTCGCTATTTCAGACGCTTTTTTTAAATCATTGCTTGCCCCTGTTGTCATTTCGCCAAATTTTATTTTTTCGGCGCAATATCCACCCAATAAAACAGATAAATCTGACAAAAAATCTGATTTGGTTTTAAGTTGTTTTTCGCGAATTGGCATTTTTAATGTGTATCCTGCGGCCATTCCTCTCGCAACAATTGAAATTTTGCGAATTGGCTCTGTGTTGGGTAAAAAAGACGAAACCAGAGCATGACCTGCTTCGTGATATGCGGTAATTTCTTTTTCTTTTTTTGATAAAATATGGCTTTTTCTTTCCGGACCAAGCATGACTTTTTCAATTGATTCTAAAAGTTCTTCTTGAAAAATCTGCTTTTTATTTTTTTTGGCCGCCAAGATTGCCGATTCATTAACTAAATTACCCAAATCAGCGCCTGAAAAGCCGGGAGTTCTTTCCGCTATCTCTCTTAATTTGACATTTGAAGCCATTGGTTTTTTTTGAGAATGGATTTTTAAAATTTCTTTTCTATCTTCTATATCAGGCAAATCTAAAGTTACCCTTCTGTCAAATCTTCCCGGTCTTAATAACGCAGGGTCTAAAACATCAGGACGGTTGGTTGCCGCAAAAACCAGAGTTGTGGATTCTCTTTCAAATCCGTCCATTTCTACTAAAATTTGATTTAATGTTTGTTCTCTTTCATCATGTCCTCCGCCAATTCCAGCTCCCCTTAATCTTCCAATGGCGTCTAATTCGTCAATGAAAATAATGCTTGGCTGTTGTTTTTTTGCCATAGAGAATAAATCTCTTACTCTTGCGCTTCCAACTCCGACAAACATTTCTACAAATTCCGAGCCGGAAATGGAAAAAAATGGGACATTGGATTCAGAGGCTACAGCTTTTGCCAGCAAGGTTTTTCCTGTTCCGGGAGCCCCAATCAATAAAACTCCTCTTGGAATCTTTGCTCCCATTTGTAAATATTTTTTTGGATTTTTCAGGAAATCTACTATTTCATTTAATTCCTCTTTTGCTTCTTTTAAACCAGCCACATCATCAAAGGTTGTTTTTTCTTTATTTTGAGCTCCTGTATTGAAAATGCGGGCTTTTGACTTCGTAAAATTAAATGTCTGCATTACCCCGCTTTTTGCTTGCCTTGATATTAACCAAAAGAACAATATTAGTATTAAAAGGGGGAGAGCAATTGAGACAATTGGTATTAGCCACGCGCTTGTTTCTTTTTTTTCTTTTATTTCAATTTCTAATATTTCAAATTTTTCCTTGCTTACCCCTAAATTTGTCAAAGAATTAAACAAAGACACTCTGTCTTCTTTTTTTGATTTTGCTTTTAATTTGTCTTTGTCTATATAAGTGATTGACAAATTATTCGCTGAAACAACAATTTTTTTAACCGCATTTTCGTTGATATCCGTTGCTAATTGAGTTATGGATATTTCTTTTTCTGGCTCTGTTTGTTTATAGAGCAAAGCAAATATACTTGAAACGGCAAGCAAAACAAGTATAACAATCGCAAAATTTTTAATTAATTTATTCATAATCTATTTAACTAATTCTAAAAGCATCCGATGATTTTTACTGTCTACCTGTAGGATATTGAAATTATATTTTTCTCCAATCTTTAACGCTTTTTGCATATTCGCGCTTGTTCCAAAATTAGATATATGGCAAAGCCCCTGAATTTTTTTAGAGATCTCTATAAATGCTCCGTAGGGATTGAGCTTAACAGCTTTTCCTTTTACATTGCTTCCCTTTTTATATTTCTTTTCAATGTCTTTCCATGGGTCTTCCTTCATTGCCTTTAATGACAGAGAAACTTTTTCATCAGAAATTTCAATAATTTTGGCTTTTACTTTTTCGCCAATTTTTACGACTTCAGAAGGGTTTTCTATTAATTGCCATTCCATTTCTGAGAGATGGATAAATCCCTCTATTTCTTTTATATCTTTAGTTCTAATTTTAGGTGGCAGGAGGAATTTCATAAAGGCTCCGAAATTTGCCAAGCCCGAAATTTCTCCTTCAACCGTATCTCCAACCTTGTAATTTTTGAGGACTTCTTTTATTTTTTTCACTTCCTTCATTTTTTCAGACAATATCAACTTTTCTTCTCTTGGATTGACAGCTAAAATTTTTATTTTCATTTCCATGCCCATAAATTTTTGAAGCTCGTTTAAGATTTTAATCGGGTCAGCGTTTTTTACTCTCGGATAATGTTCTGGTGAAAGTTGAGAGATTGGGAGGAATCCGGGAACCCCGAGAACATTGGCAAGCAGTCCTCCCTTATTCACGCCCGAAATCTTAATATCTATTGTTTCATCTTGCCTTTTCTTTTCCAAAAGGTTTTTCCATCCAATCTCTTTATCGGCCTGCGACAAGGAAAGCTCTATGTAGCCGTCTTCGTTTTCTAATTCTGTGATTTTGACAGAAAGCTCCTCTCCCTTTTTTAATTTCTTCAAGGTGTTTTTTACTTCATAAAACTCTCTTCCATAAATTATTCCAGTTCCAAAATATCCAAGGTCTATCAAAAGACTTGACTTGCCAGCTCCTATTACTTTTCCCTTAAGGATTTCTCCTATTTTTGGAGGATTGATTAAATTGTTTTCTTGTAATATATTTTTCATAATTTTTAAATTTAATAATAATATACAACAAATTTCAAAAAATCACAATAGATTGATATAAAAATGCGTTTATGATAATATTAATTTATTATAAATAACACTTTATTTATGCATATTAATTGGAAAGGAGAGTCCTGTTTTCAGATTATTATTAGTCGCCAGAGAGACGAACAAATTTCTATTATTATTAATCCTTTTTCTCTCAAAGCGTCAAACTTGCCTCACCTTCGTGTTGATATTTTGCTTTTAACTCAAGACAATCATAGAAATAATGAAATGAAAACATCAATAAAAGGAAATCCGTTTTTAATTACTACGCCCGGGGAATACGAAATAAAAGATGTTTTCATACAAGGTATTTCCGTTGTTCCGTTTAAAAGTTCGCAGGAGATTAGCGAGAAGCCCAATGAAATGGAAAATATGTCTAACGGAATTATTGTTTATACAATTGGAGCTGAAGGTTTGCGTCTTTGCCATCTTGGCGAATTTAAGCAAAAAGAATTAACAATAAATCAAATTAGCAAAATAGGGGACATAGATGTTTTAATGGTTCCCATAGGAGGTGTTTCCACTATTAGCGCCGAGGAGGCGACCAAAATAGTATCCCAAATTGAACCGCGAATTGTTATACCAATGTTCTATGAAAAAACAGATTCCTTGAATGAATTTTTAAAAACGATGGGACAAAAATCAGTTGAAGCTATTGATAAGTTTTCTATTAAAAAGAAAAATTTGTCAAGTGACGGGACAAAGGTGGTGGTTCTAAACCATTAATCAGCTTGAATATAAAATTAAATTTAATTTTGAACATTTTTCACACCCTTCAAAATAAGCCGGAACGTATTAGAAAACGAATCTTTTGGGTAATAATAGTTATTTTTTCTTTGATTTTATTTATTTTCTGGGCAAGTGATTCTATTAAGAGAATAGACAGCTTTAATATAAAAGAAATTAAAGAAAAAATAGATTTATCCGAAGTAAAAGAGAATTTAAATCAAATTTCAGGAAATGATACAAAGAAGAGTATAGAAGGATTAAAAGATAAAATCAAGGAAACAGAAAATATGGCAGACAAGGCAAACAAGTATAGACAAGCAACAAGTTCTCAAGAACAAGCAACAAGTTCGCGGAATGTGATTCCAATTGTAAAATAAATATTTTATGGAAAAAAATAGTAATCAAGAAGAAAAAAAAGAGCCAAAACAGGAGATTGGGCATATTAAAGAGAAAGAAATCTCCGAAAAAATGAAAGAATCTTACATTGACTACGCTATGTCTGTGATTGTTTCTCGCGCCCTACCTGATGTCCGTGACGGTTTAAAACCAGTTCATCGTAGAATTTTATACGCTATGTATGAAAGCGGATTAACACATAGCGCTAAATTTAAGAAATCAGCAACTGTTGTGGGGCACACAATGGGGTCGTATCATCCGCACGGAGATATGGCTGTTTACGACGCCTTAGTAAGAATGGCTCAAAATTTTTCATTGAGATATCCTCTTATTCAGGGTCAAGGAAATTTTGGGAGCATAGACAATGATCCGCCGGCCGCTTCGCGTTATACAGAGTGTAGATTGTCAAAAATAGGCGAAGAAATGCTAAACGATATTGGAAAAAACACTGTTGATTTTGTTGACAACTATGACGCTTCCAAAAAAGAGCCAATTGTCCTTCCATCTCCATTGCCGCAATTACTGTTAAACGGCTCATTGGGAATTGCGGTTGGAATGGCAACAAACATTCCGCCTCATAATCTTTCAGAGTTGGTTGGAGCGCTTATTTATCTAATAGAAAATCCAAAAGCAGCCACAGAAGACCTTTTCAAAATTATTAAGGGTCCTGATTTTCCCCTTGGGGGCAGTATTTTTAACCAGAAAGAGATTATAGAAGCGTATTCTCAAGGCAAGGGTCCTATTGTTGCAAGAGGCAAAGCAGAGGTGGTTGAGAGTGAAAAGGTAGGCCATTCGCAAATAATTATCAGTGAAATTCCGTATCAGGTTCAAAAATCAGGACTAATAGAACAGTTTGCAAAATTGGTTCAAGGTAAAAAAATACAAGGAATTAAGGATTTAAGAGATGAATCAGACAAAGACGGGATGAGAATAGTAATTTACCTCCAAAAAGATGCTTTTCCGCAAAAGATTTTAAATCGTCTTTACAAATGGACAGATTTGCAAAAAACATTTCATTTAAATATGATAGCCCTAACAGAGGGAATTCAACCGCGTGTTTTATCCCTAACAGCGGTATTAAATTATTATCTTCTTCATAGAGAGGAGGTGATATATCGAAGAACAAAATTTAATTTGGAAAAAGCCAAGGCAAGAACGCATATTTTGGAAGGTTTAAGCAAGTGTCTTAATAAAATTGATGCGGTTATAAAAATTATTAAGAGTTCAAAAAACAGAGAGGAAGCAAAATACAATCTAATTAAGAGCTTTAAGCTAACTCAAATTCAAGCTGAAGCAATTTTAGAGACAAAACTTGCGGCGTTGGCGCGATTAGAAAGAAAAAAAATAGAAGACGAATTAAAAGAATTAAAAAAGATGATAGAGGAATTGACAGCTATTTTAAATAGTCCAAAGAAAATAAAAAAAGTCCTCAAAAAAGAATTAGAAGAAATAAAAGAAAAGTTTGGAGATGAGAGAAGAACAAGGGTCTATGTTCAAAAAATCGGTAAAATAGCCGAAGAGGATTTAGCTCCACTACAAGAAACAATCATCACTTTAACAAAAGGAGGATATATTAAGAGAATAGACCCAAGTATTTATAAAAAGCAAAAGCGAGGAGGAAAAGGGCTTTTGGGAATGAAGACAACGGGAGAAGATATTGTTGAGCATTTTATTTCAACTCAAACACATGATTCTTTATTATTTTTTACTGATTCTGGCAGGGTGTTTAGGACCCCGGTTTATGAAATTCCAGAAGGAATGAGGTCTGCAAAGGGAAGAGGGCTTTTGAATTTTCTTGAAATCTCTCCTCAAGAAAAAGTTTTGTCGTTAAATTCTATTGGGAAAAAAGACGAAGAGCTCGGAATAAAATATTTAGTAATGGCGACAAAAGATGGTATAATAAAAAGGACAGCTTTTAAGGAATTTGAGAATATTCGCAGGTCAGGATTAATAGCTTTTAATCTTAAAAAAGGAGATTTGTTAAGAAGGGCGAGTAAAACAACAGGAGACGATGAAATAATATTAATAACAAAGAAGGGGCAGTCAATAAGATTTAAAGAAAAAGACATCAGGCCAATGGGGAGAACAGCGTCTGGGATAAGGGGAATTCGGCTGAAGAAAGACGATGAGGTTATTGAAATGGGCATAATTCGCAAAGACCAGAAATTAAACGGCAACCTAATCATCTTAACAAAAAATGGCTATGGGAAAAGGACTGGACTGAAAGAATACAGATTGCAGAATAGAGGAGGATGCGGGATTAAGACCGCGAGAATCAATCAAAAAACCGGCTATTTGTCTGGCTCCGGAATTTTAACAGACCAAGAGGATTTGATTGTTATTTCGCGAAAAGGACAAGTAATTAGGACCAAAATTAGCTCAATTCCAAAAATGAAGAGGGATACTCAAGGAGTTCGTGTGATGAAATTAGGCGAGGGAGACCAAAGCGTTTCAGCGGCGTATGTCTAATAATCATATCAATCCAACATAAAATTAAGCTTATATGAATGGTTTCTTAAATCCAACAGAGGTTTTAAAACAAATTAAGTTAAATAAAGATATGATAGCGGCTGATTTTGGCTGTGGTTCTGGGGGATGGGTTATTCCATTAGCAAAGATATTGGAAGATGGAAAAGTTTACGCCATAGATGTTTTAAAAGAACCGCTTTCTGTTTTAAAAGGGAAAATTCATTCAGAAAGTATTTCAAATATTGAAATACTTGAATCAGATGTTGAAATTGAAAATGGTTTAAATATTCCTGACGCTGTTTGTGATATTGTTTTAATGACTAATCTTTTGTTTGAGTGTGAATACAAAGAAAGGGTAATAAGAGAAGCAAGCAGGACGCTAAAAGATAAAGGAAAAATTTTAGTAGTTGATTGGACGGCTAATACCATATTTGGTCCTAAAGAAGGAAAGGTTTCTGCTCAAGAAGTTAAGAAGATTGCCAAGGGGATAGGCCTAAAATTAGAAAAAGAGTTTTTAGCGGGAAATTATCATTATGCTCTGATTTTTTCCAAATAACTGTGATAAGCAATTGAATATATGGGAAAAAAAATAATACTTGTTTCAATTTTATCCTCTTTTCTATTGACTGGATTGACTGGATTTGTTTTTGCTTCCCCTTGGAGTAGTATTATTGGAGGAGGGGGAGAAAGTTCGCTTGGGATTAATGGAGAAGGTTTACCTGGGATTGATAGGATTTATGAAGGAAAGAAAAGAAGTTTGCCTGGGATTGATGGAGTGGGTTTGCCTGGGATTGGCGGAGAAAGCGGAGCTGGGCCTGGAGGTGGAGCTGAAATTGAGAATCCCTTAGAATATGACACCTTAGCCGAACTTGTTGAAGCTGTTATTAATTTTATTTTTTGGTTTTCAATCCCATTAACAATTTTATTTATTTTAGTGGCTGGATTTCTGTTTATTAGTTCTGGTGGAGAGCCAGAGAAAATAAAAACAGCTAAAAACACAATTATGTATACCCTGATTGGTTTTCTTATTATTTGTTCTTCTAAAGGAATTATTGCTGTTATAAAAAAAGTATTGGAAGTAAAATCAGGATCTTCTTAATACAAATATAAAGCATTAAAAAAATTTTAAAGGTCGGTATTAAGAATTTACAATTTATATTTCATTGATAATGAAAAATTTAAAAACAAAACATTTTTCCAAGAAAATCTTTCCTGCTTTAATGGTATCTATTTTTTGCTTTTCCTTGCTGTCAATGGTCGTTTTTTCATCTGGCGTGGTAAACGCGCAAATTGGAACGGGATTTGGTTGGGGAGGAGGTCTAGGAAGCACAGGAGGCACAGGATCGCCTGTAGACCTTCAGCCTGTTAATGTTGTGCAGGTAATAAGGAATATTGTTAACTGGATATTTTGGTTTTTAATAATGTTTGCTGTCATTATGTTTCTTTTTGGAGGATTTCAGTATGTTACAGCCAGCGGTGATGCTGATAAAATAAAAACAGCAAACAAAAACATTCTTTACGCTTTAATTGGATTGGCTATTGGTTTTGCCGCAAAAGGAATAGTGGCTCTTATAGGCGCTATAACAGGGCAAAATGTAGGATTTTAGCGCCTTAGAATTTTTAGAATAAACATTGAAACCATTTTTTTATAAATCCTATTTTTTATAGGTTGAGACAGGGTATTTACATTATTTTTTTTAATATTAGAATAATGTAAATGTCCTGTCTTTAATATTTTTAGTATTTTAAAATACGCATAATATGCACACGTAATGTGCACATAATGTGCACAACCCGATAATGCACATAATATTTTTAAATACGCATAATATGCACCCGTAATGTGCACAACCCGATAATGCACATAATAAATTGCCGCGGTGGCGAAATTGGCAAACGCGCGGGGTTTAGGACCCCGTCCTTTTTTAGGGTTGAGAGTTCAAGTCTCTCCCGCGGCACCACAAAATAATCACTAATCACTAATCACTAATCACTAATCATTGATCATTGATCATTGATCAATCATCAATCTTGCAGAGATCGGGTCTCTGTAATTTGTGCAGGTCGGACCTGCCAAGTTTGGAGGGAGAGCGGGTCTCCCCTGATTTATCAATTATCAATAATCATTTATCAATAATCAATAATCAATCATCAATCTTGCAGAGATCGGGTCTCTGTAAACTTCATCAATCATCACTAATCACTAATCAATTATCAATAATCAAAGGAGACCCGCTCTCCCCCAAAGGAGAC
>JAYELF010000069.1:0-9369 GCA_034717275.1 Patescibacteria group bacterium | reverse complement strand
AGCACTGATATTTTTTAATAAGAATTTTTTTTCTGTTTCATTCTTTTTTAAATTTAAAAGAAAAATTTTGTTTTCTTTTAATGCAAATAATTCTTTATAATTTTTCGTATTGAAATAAATCTTTTCGGTGTTTTCCAAGAAGGAAAAATAGTTCAAAGAAAAATCTTTATCTAACTCAACAAGAAAACATTTTTTTTCCTCTTTAATAATGAATTGCAAAATAAATTTTGTTGAGTCTGGAAACCAAATTAAATTTAATAATTCTCCTTTTTTAAGCCAAGTATTGTTTTTTAAAATTGGCGTTTGGGTATTTTTTTCTAAATCCAAAAGCGTAAAATATTGCTCATTCTCGCTTGATGAAGATTTTTTTATGATTAATTTTTTATTATCAGGAGATGGAAAAAAATTTTCAGTATTGCTGTCAATGGCAATGAAATTTAATTTTTTAGGAATTAGCAAAATATTTTTTGCTTCAGTCACTTGTTTTTCTTTTATTTCTAAATTTTTTTGCCAAGGATGATATCCGTCTTTTTTTATTTCAATTTTATATATTTTTGGCAAAAGGTTTTTTACTAAAATAGAACCAAGCAAGAAATTAGTTTTCTCTTTTAAAATTTTGCTTGGGCGTTTATTATTTAATGGCGTTAAATAAACCTCTGCCTTGGGCGGAGAAACATTAAAGTAAAAAGCTCCAACCTGAACAATTTTTTGTTTATTAAAATCAACTCGATATCCTTGAATATAGAAAAGAACTAAAGGCGTAATTAGAAAAAACGCAATAACGCATATAAAAAATAATAGAGTTCTGCTTTTTTTAGTCATTTTTAATAATATTTTTTTGATTTTTGATTTGCCAAATAAGTAATTTTGGATTATTATATAAGATAATTATGGCTGAAAAATTTATTATCAAAGGCGGAAAATCTTTGAAAGGCGAAATAGAGGCAAGGGGAGCTAAAAATGCTGTTTTTCCTATTTTAGCGGCAACCCTGCTAACCAAAGACGAATGTGAAATTTCTAATATTCCTCTAATTGAAGATGTTTTTAGAATGGTTGAAATTTTAGAGAGCATCGGCGTAGAAATTTTTTTAGATGAAAAAAAACGGACATTAAAGCTTAGGGCGAGAGACATAGACCCTTCTAAAATAAGAAAGGATTTAATATTAAAGCTTAGGGGCTCGGTTTTATTTTTTGGTTCGCTTTTGGCGCGTTTCAGGGAGGTGAGGTTGCCACCGCCAGGGGGATGCATAATTGGAGCAAGGCCAATAACAACTCATTTAGACGCTTTTTCTCAAGCCGGAGTAAAAATTATTCCATCCCAAAAAGATTTTAAATTCAAATTAGACAAATTGCCAAAACATTCAACAATCATTTTAAATGAATTTAGCGTTACCGCAACTGAAAATTTAATGCTTTTGTTAAGCTTAAACCAATCAGAGAATATTATCAAGATTGCCGACGCTGATTATCAGGTTCAAGAATTGGCAAAATTTTTAATCAAGATGGGCGTAGAAATAAATGGAATTGGAACGCACACCCTTAAAATAAGGGGTTTAAATAAATTGCATGGAGTAAAACATCGTCTTATTTACGACCCAATTGAAGCAGGGACATTTATATTAATGGCTGGAGCGAGTCGCGGAGAAGTGACGATAAAAAATGTTGAAATGGATTTTCTTGAATTACCATTAAAAAGATTAAAAAATTTCGGGCTTCCATTTCAAATTCTTGATAAGAGCTCTATAAAAGTTTTTCCGTGGAAAACACTAAAAATAAACAAAGTTCAAAGCTTGCCGTATCCTGGAATTCCATCTGACCTGCAATCGGCTTTTGGAGTTTTGGCTACTCAAGCGCAAGGCTCAACCCTAATTCACGACCCGCTTTATGAGGGAAGGTTGAAATATCTTGAAGAATTAAATAAAATGGGAGCAGAAATTTATTTTGCCGACCCTCATCGCGCAATAATTAACGGACCAACCCGTCTTTTTGGGAAAGAATTAAAAACATTTGATTTAAGGGGCGGAATGGCTTTAATTATAGCTGGATTGATAGCTAAAGGGACGACAATAATTGATAATATTTATCAGGTTGATAGAGGATATGAAAGAATAGAGGAACGCTTAAAAAAATTAGGAGCAGATATAAAAAGAATAAAACAATAAACAACGAACAATGAACAGAATAAATTAGATATTGTTCGCTATTCGTTAATTTTATGTTTATTAAAAAAATTGGCATTGACTTAGGCACATGCAATTCATTAGTTTTTGTCCCTCAAAAGGGGGTTGTTTTGAACGAGCCCTCGGTTGTTGCTGTTTCTCTTACAGAAAATAAGGTTTTAGCCATTGGCAATAAGGCAAAAAAAATGATAGGCAGAGCCCCTGATGTTATTAGAGTTTATAGGCCGTTAAAAGACGGAGTAATAGCTGATTTTAGGGTTACGCAGGCGATGATAAAATATTTTATTGCGAATGTGATAAAGCCGTTTCAATTTTTTAAGCCAGAATTAATGATATCTGTTCCTTCAGGCATTACTTCAACAGAAAAGAGGGCTGTTATTGAAGCCGCGACATTGGCTGGAGCAAAAACCGCTTATGTTGCTAAGGAACCGATATTGGCGGCTATTGGAGCAGGCGTTCCAATTAACGGCTGTTCTGGAAATTTGATAGTTGACATAGGAGGCGGGACATCTGAAGTAGCTGTTATTTGTTTAGGCGGAATTGTTACATGGAATTCAGTGAGGGTCGCCGGAGATAAACTTGATAGAGCTATAGAAGAATACATTAAAAAGAAGTATAATTTAGCTATTGGAAGTCAGACAGCAGAAAACATAAAAATAAAGATTGGAACTGCTTTGCCAGAAAAAGATGAGAAATATTTTGAGGTTCGCGGCAGAGATTTAGTATTGGGTCTTCCGCGGATGATTAAGGTTTCATCAAGCGAGGTTTGCGAAGCAATTTCAGAAACAATGAATGAGATTGTCTTAGCTATTAAACAGGTTCTTAGGGATACGCCGCCGGAAATTTCAGCAGATATAATGGACAAGGGAATGATTCTTTCTGGAGGGGGCGCTTTATTGAAAAATATTGACGAATTAATATCTCGGAATACTGGGGTTCCTTGTTTTATTGCTGAAGACCCATTGACTTGCGTTGCTAAGGGAACAGGTATTGTATTGGAATCCCTTGATTTATATAAAAAGAGTATAATGAGTAAAAAATAGGATTAAATCGTAATTTGCAAGATTTAATATTTTTTTAAACACTAAACTACAAACCATAAACCATAAACCCTAAATTTTAAATCTATATGTTGATTGGCCATCAAAAACAATGGGAGTTTTTAATAAAAGCGATAGAGCAGGACAATCTTTCTCACGCGTATCTTTTTTCTGGTTATAATTCTCTTGGCAAGAAAACCGTAGCCCTTGAATTTGTTAAATTTTTAAATTGTGAAAATAAAAAATTAAATCACAAACCCTGTCAATCTTGTCGTAAATGCAGAGATATTGGAAAAAATCTTTATCCCGATTTGATGTTAATTGAGCCAAACAAACAAGAAATTCAAATTTCTCAAATAAGAGAAGCGCATTCTTTTTTATCTCTAAAGCCATATTTTTCTCAATTTAAAATTATTATAATAAATCACGCAGATTTTTTAAATCAAGAAGCTCAATCATCGCTTTTAAAATTATTAGAAGAGCCGAAAGGAGAAACGATTTTTATTCTAATCGCGGAATTTTATCAGAGATTATTTCCAACTATTCTTTCGCGAGTTGAATCTTTGAAATTTTATTCTGTTCCTGAAAATGAAATTGAAAAATATCTCCGAGAAAACAATATTTCAGAAAATACTGCCAAAGAGATTAGTTCTCTTTCCTTTGGAATGCCCGGAAAGGCAATAGATTTTTTAAATAATCCTCAAAAAATAGAAGACCTCAAAAAGACCAGAAAAGAAATTATTCAATTAAGCAGGTCAGACATTATAAACAGATTTCAATATGTAAAAACGCTACTTCCTAAAGAAAAAAAAGATGACACTTTTTCGGAAATTTATAATTTAAAAGAAATTTTGGGTATTTGGTTAAGATGTTTTAGAGAAGCATTACTTTTAAAAATAAAAGGGAAAAATGTTTTTATGGACTATTCCTTGTTAAGATTAATAGAAATAATCAGAGCCATTGATAAAACGATTTTTTGGATTTCCTCAACAAATGTTAATAGGAAATTAGCTTTAGAAAATTTAATGTTAGAATTATAATTTTAAAATATGTATTATGTATAAAGAGATTATTGATAAAATTAAACCAGAAATAGAAAAAACAATATCTTTCTTTGAAAACGAGATGCGAAAAATCAGGACAGGGACTGCTTCACCGTCTATTGTTGAAGATATAATGGTTGATTGTTTTGGACAAAATCTTCCTTTAAAACAATTAGGGGCAATATCTTTATCAGGTTCAAGGCAAATAATTATTCAGCCGTGGGACAAATCCTATTTAGAGTCTATTGAAAAAGCGATTAATCGTTCAGACATAGGAATAAATCCAATTGTTGACAAAAATATCATTCGCCTTAATATGCCGTCTTTAACAGGCGAACTTAGGGAAAGCTTGCTTAGGGTTTTATCAGAAAAACAAGAAGAATCTCGGAAAACAATCAGGAAATGGCGTGAGGAGGCGTGGAGAGAAATACAGGAAAAATGCAAAGATGGCGAGATAAGGGAAGACGACAAATTTAAGGCAAAAAATGATTTGCAAAAATTGGTTGACGAATATAATGAAAAAACTAAAGAAATAGGAGATAGAAAGAAAAAAGAATTAGAATAATATCATTATGATTACAAGTATTATTATTTTTATTTTAATTATTGGTTTTTTGGTCTTATCTCATGAATTTGGGCATTTTATTGTTGCCAAAATTTCAGGAGTTAAGGTTGAAGAGTTTGGTTTGGGTTTTCCCCCGCGTGTTTTTGGTTTTTTTAAGGAAAATGGAAAGATAAAGTTTATTTTTGGAGCAAAAAAAATAGAAACAGAATCAACGATTTATTCCTTGAATTTAATTCCTTTTGGCGGATTTAATAAAATTTTTGGCGAGGAAGTTAAAGATAAAGAAGAATTATCAAACCCAAAAAGTTTTAATTCCCGCTCAATAACAACTCGAGCTATGATTCTTTTGGGAGGGGTGACAATGAATGTTTTGGTTGCTGTTCTTATTTTTTATTTTCTTTTGATTTCTAATGGTTTTAGCGCGTACCAGGGCTTATTTTTTGATTATAAATTTCCATTGGGACATCAAAAGAATTTTCCCATAATTTCTTATGTGGCAAAGGATTCACCAGCGGAATTTGCTGGATTACAGCCATATGACATAATTATAAAGGAAAATGGGAAACCATTTAAAGATATTAATAATTTTTTAGCGTTTACCAAAGAAAACAAGGGCAAGGAAATAATTTTATCTGTTGAAAATCTGAAGACGAAAAATATTAGTGAGATTAAGGTTACTCCAAGAACACAATTTCCAGAAGGAGAGGGTCCAATAGGCATAGGATTGTCCGAAGTAGCTGAACTTACATACCAAGGTTTTGCGGAAAAAATCAGCGCTGGATTTTTACATTCTTTTAACATTTTACATTATTCAATGAATGGATTAGGGTATATGATAAAGACTTCTTTTTCAGAGCATTCTGTTAAGCCATTGGCTATGTCTGTTGCTGGTCCTGTTGGAATTTTTGCGGTCACAAAAATGACTATAAATATAGGAGCTATACAAACTTTTAACTTAATTGCTTTAATTTCATTAGGTTTTGCCATCACCAATATCCTGCCATTGCCAGCTCTTGACGGAGGGAGATTGCTTTTTTTATTGTATGAGGCAATTACCAGAAAAAGGGTTTCTATGAAGTTTGAACAAGGCGCTAATTCAATTGGATTTCTTATTATTATTTTGCTCGCTTTTTTGGTGATTATAAAAGACATTTGGCAATTTAAAGATATTTTAATTAAATAACCTTGAATTATGAAAGAATGTTTTGAAAAAAAACAACTAATCAAAAAATCAAAAGATTTTTCTAAGTGGTACACAGATATTATTATTAGGTCAGAATTAGCTGACTACTCGCCGTTAAAAGGATGTATGGTTTTTATGCCGTATGGTTTTGCTATTTGGGAAAATATCCGCAAAGAATTAGATATGGAAATCAAAAAAGCGGGAGTCAAAAACGCTTATTTTCCATCTCTTATTCCAGAAAAACTTTTAAAAAAAGAAAGTTCTCATATTAAGGGGTTTTCTCCAGAACTGGCAATCATAACGATTGGAGGCGGGAAAAAATTAAAAGAGAAAATTATTATTAGACCAACCTCTGAAACAATAATTTATGAGATGTACGCAAAATGGATTAAATCGTGGAGGGATCTTCCTCTTGCAATGAATCAATGGTGTAATGTTATTCGCTGGGAAAAGAGACCGCGCTTATTTTTAAGAACCATTGAATTTTTATGGCAGGAAGCGCATACTGTTCATTGCTCTTATAGCGAGGCAGAAAAGGAGTCAAAAAGGGCTATAAATATGTATGCTGATTTTTATCGCGAATTTTTTGCCATAGATGGAATTTTAGGCGAGAAAAGTGAATTAGAAAGATTTCCCGGAGCCAAATCAACCTATACCTATGAGATGCTAATGCCTGACAATAAGGCGCTTCAGGGGTGCACTTCTCATAACTTAGCTCAAAATTTTTCAAAGCCGTTTAATATTAGATTTTTAGATAAGGAAGGGAATGAAAAAATTCCATATCAAACGAGCTGGGGTCTCTCAACAAGAAGCATTGGGGCATTAATTATGGTTCATAGCGACGATCAGGGATTGATTATTCCGCCAAGATTAGCTCCAATTCAGGTAGTTATTATCCCAATTTTTCATGACAAAACAAGGATTAGCGAAATCGAAAAAAAATCAGAAGAAATTAAAAATATCTTAAAAAATTTTAGGGTTGAGATAGACAAAAGGAAAAATTATTCAGTTGGCTGGAAGTTCAATGAATGGGAATTAAAAGGTGTTCCGCTAAGAATAGAAATTGGCAAAAAGGAGATTGAGAAGAATCAGATAATATTAGTAAGCAGGGACAGCGGAGAAAAAATATCTGTTTCATATAATTTATTAGAAAGCAAAACAAAAAAAGCTCTGGATTTAATTCAGGAAAATCTATTTAAAAAAAGCAGGGAGTACTTAAAAGAAAACACGAAAGAGGTTTCTGATTATAAGGATTTTAAAAACATAATGAATAAAAAAAGAGGTTTTTTGAAGGCATTTTGGTGTGAGAATCCAAAATGCGAAGCAAAAATAAAAGAAGAAACAAAAGCGACAGTGAGGTGTTTGCCAATAAACAGCGTAGAAGAAAAAGGAAAATGCATCTATTGCGGGAAAAAGGCGTCAAGAAAATGGATTTTTGCTTTGGCTTATTAAAAAATAATATTATGCTTAATAAACTTTTTAAAACATTTTCCCAGGACTTAGCTATTGATTTAGGAACTGCTAATTCTTTGGTTTATGTTAAGGGACAGGGAATTGTTATTTCCGAACCATCTGTTGTGGCGATAAATCAAAGAACTGGCAGGTTGCTGGCCATTGGAAATGAAGCAAAAAAAATGGTTGGCAGAACACCTGCGCATATAGTTGCCACAAGACCCTTGGTTCAAGGGGTTATTTCTGATTTTGAGGTTGCTGAGCAAATGCTGAGATATTTTATTGAAAAAGCGTATAAAAAGAGATTTATTTTAGCTCCAAGGCCAAGAGTTGTTATAGGTATACCCTGCGGAGTGACCGAAGTTGAGAAAAAAGCTGTGCGAGACGCAACAATGAACGCGGGAGCAAGAGATGTCTATCTAATTGAACAGCCAGTGGCGGCGGCGCTTGGCGCTCAATTGCAAATTCAAGAAGCCGGAGGAAATTTTATTGTTGATGTTGGAGGAGGAACCACAGAAATAGCAGTTATATCTTTAGGAGGATTAGTTATTTCAAAAAGTTTGCGAATCGCCGGTGATCGGCTCAATGAAGATATAATTAATTTTAGTCGCGAAGAATGTAAGTTGCTTATTGGCGAAAGAACAGCCGAGGAGCTTAAAATTAGAATTGGCTCTGCTCATATTCTTAATCAATTAAACGAAGAAGCAAGGGTTAGAGTGGATAAAAATAAAACAAATAAAGATAAAACAAATAAAGATAAAAAACAGAGCTCTGCTAAAATTAGTGAAAAATTGGAGATGCCGATGCGTGGAAGAAATTTAATTACTGGTCTGCCTGAAGAAATAATAATTTCTAATTATGATATTAGCAAAGCTATGGAAAAGTCAATCAAGCAAATCATTGGAAATATAAAAGCGACTATAGAGGAAACTCCTCCTGAATTGCTTGCTGATATTATGTCAAACGGCATATATCTTGCTGGTGGCGGAAGTTTAATCAAAAATTTAGATATTCTAATTAACAAAGAAACAAAAATTCCGTGCAAAATTATTGACGACCCATTAACTGCGGTTGTTCGCGGAGCAGGAATGGTTTCAGAGGACATAGACGAGTTAAGCAATGTTTTGTTAAATATGGAGGATTTAGAACCGCCAAAATAAAACATAAAACGCATTTATGGAAAAAGTAATTTTTTATATTACATCTCCTCAACTACAAGATGAATTATTTCCAATAAAAGTTTTGTTTTTGGGATTTGCTGTAATTTTTTTCTTAATAATTGTTTTTGGATTTTTAAAAACACAATGTCAGATAAATCTTTTTTTTGAGCGTATTTTTCAATTTTTAACTTTCAAGTCCATTAGCTCCCAAAAAATGAGCAAGGACTGGTCAAAAATTTTAACCAAACTCAAATCGCCGGTTGAGTCGGATTATAAAATTGCGGTTATAGAAGCAGACAATTTATTAGACGAGGTATTTGAAAAAGCGGGCTATTCAGGTAAAAATCTAAAAGAAAGATTAGATAAGATAAATCCGTCTCTTATTTCAAATATAGAAGAATTAAAAAAAGTGCGTCTGATTCGCGATAAAATTATTAGTGAACCAAACTATAAATTGGATTTAGAGCAAGCAAAAAAAATCTTGGATATTTATAAAGAAACCTTTCACAGTTTGAAATTTTTTTAATTCCTTGATTTTTTTTAAAAAACAAACTATAAATAATTATAGCGGGGTAGAGAATCGGTTATCTCAGAAGTCTCATAAGCTTCAGAAGTGGGTTCAACTCCCACCCCCGCAACATATTTCAGGAAAAGAGGCCTATTCTCTTTTATTTTTTTTATCTACTTGTCAACTTATCAATTTCATTAACTCATTAATTAACTGTCGCCGGTGTAGCTCAATGGCA
>JAYELF010000068.1:0-9682 GCA_034717275.1 Patescibacteria group bacterium | reverse complement strand
AAGGCGAGTAGAACCGAAGTGAATAAGGCAAATTTTTTATTTCTAAAAACACCTTTTATCAATAAATAAAATATTAGAATCGCCAGGGTTGCAAAAAAGACACTAAACAGCCGTAAAGAAAACAAACAGTTGCTAAAAACAAGAGTCCATGCTTTTAAGAGAATATAGTAAAATGGTGGATGAACATCTAATCCAATTCTATGCATCATTTCTCCAGAATCATATTGGATTAAAAGGCCAGAAAATGCCTCGTCATGCCATAATGACATAGATGTAAGATTGTAGATTTCAAATCCCACTACTATTACTCCAACTAAAATTAACAAGAATATTATTTTTTTATTACTCATAAATAATAAGAAAAAAAATTATATATTGATTTTTTCAATTACGAAACGCACTACTTAGTAAAGGAATTCAGATAAGAAATCTTTTTAGCGCGCCAAACTAACTACCAACCCGATGCTAAAAAATTTCTTATCTGAACTCTAAAACCAATTTCGTAATTCAAAGATTGATTAATTATTGTGTTGTGGGGCAATCCTATTTTAAAAAAACAATTTAAATCCAATAAATGAAATTAATTCCCAGATTTTTGAAAAAATAAAAATAAGTAAAATTCCGCCTCCGATAATTATAAGTGTTTTTAATATTTTTTTTACTTGAATTTTGAAATTAGTATTCATATACTCTCATAATCTCCTGTCCAAATTGATTAAATTCTTGTTTTATCAATTTGGCTTCCAAATGTTTTTCTTTAAATTTTTTAGCGTCAAAAATCGTTGATTTAGTAAAAATAATTTGGTCTGATTGTTTTAATTTAGTTTGATAGCTTAACGCAGGGTCAACTAAAATATATGGCTGATTTTTTAGAGTAGTAAGAAATTCAGGAGTTTGGACTGAATATCTATCCAAAACCAAAAATGTCTGATTTTTTAAATCGCGTTTATTTAAATAATCGCTTACTATTGTTAGGTCAGAGCGATAGGCATAGTAAAAATTAGGAGAATTAGCGCTAATTCCAAAATATAAATTGTAATTATATAATAAAGAAATTATTAAAAGCATACCTCCTCCAACAGTTAAAAGAATTCTGCTTGTTTTGTGAATTAAAAATGGTTTAATTCTTTTCCAGAAAAAATCAATGGCTATTGCCGAAAAAAGAAATACTGTTGGAATTACTCCAATTGACCTAAGTCCATGCGGAACTCCTTGAGCGCTTAAAATTTCTGGACCCATCATACCAAAAAACCAAACAACTAAAATTGAATATTTGAACCAATTCTCGGTTGATTCTTTTTTAAAAATCTTTAATTTTAAAAATTTTTTAAAAATAATTAAAACAGAATAAAGAAATCCAAAAGCAAAAAAGAAACCAACAAATGGATTTAACATACCAAACCCAGAAACATTATGACGCCAGTTTAGGTCTCCATTAGTAAAAAACATCCAAAAAGATTTTTTTAGAACCTTTAAAAATGTTCCCAAAATATCCCCTTGATTTAGATTTGGATTGAAAATAGAAACACCCCCGGCTCTTCCCATAAAAGAATCAGGATGCCCGATAAAATAAAAAATTAAAGGAGTTAAAACCAGTGTTGTTGATATTGCCACTACAATAATTTCCGGCAAAAATTTTTTGACGCTTTTTCTGTTTATTAACAATAATATTATCGCTAATAAAGCTAAAATTCCCAACATTGCTCTAAATGAGATATAAGTATAAAATCCCAACGCAAGAGCAATCCCAGAAAATATCCCAAATAAAATTCGTTTCTTTTTAGAGCTTTTTTCAATAAATGTTAAATAAGCAAAATAAAAAAAAGCTGTAGATAATAGGGGAACTAATATTGCCCTAAATCCTGTTCTTGAAAGAGTAGTATGCCAGGCAGAACTTGCCAAAAAAAAACTCGCAAAAAAAGCGATTCTTGTGTTAAATATCTTTTTTGCCAATAACCATACAAAAATAACAGTTAAAATTCCGATTAAAGCGGAGACAAGATGAATTTGCCAAACTCCAATACCAAGCAAACCAACGCTTCCAGCAAGCAAATAAAAATATAACGCCTCCCTGCCTAAACCACGCTCAAAAAATGGAGTATGATGTCCGTCTAAAAGAATTAATGCGTCCAATCCATTAGCTGCCTCGTCTGGGAAAAGTCCAGCCGGCATATTGCCTAATTGAGATAATCTAAAGAAACAAGCAATTCCCAAAACAATCAGGAAAAGGATTAAAATTTTATATTTTTTATTCATTAAATAATTTTAACACATTTTTTAAAAAAATAACAAGTAATCAATAATTCCAAGTTGTGCCCAATTAGTTGCCAGTTATATTTTTTAATAATTAGCGCTCAATACCCTTGACTGCTATTTTTAATTTGCTATACTAAGTATAGGCATAAAAAATGAATGAGAAAATTAAATATGAAGGAAATAACTGAAAGACAAAGTAAAATATTAAATATTATAATAAGCGACTATATTGAATCTGTTCAACCTGTAAGTTCTCAAATTCTGAAAGAAAAATATAATTTTAAGATGTGCCCTGCTACTATTAGAAATGAGATGCAAAAATTGACCAATCAAGGATATCTTCTTCAACTCTATGCCTCGTCTGGAAAAATTCCTTCTGACAAGGGCTATAGATTTTTTGTTAACGAATTAATAGAAAAGGATGTTGTTGACGTCTCTTTTAAGTCAAATATATCAAAAAAGAAACGGAATAACTTGTTTAATTTTGTTCAGTGGACCGCAAAGACCCTATCTTCAGATTGTTCTAATCTTGGCATTGCGTATATTTTTGAAGATGACTTTACGTATAAGGAAGGATGGGAAGATGTTATCCAAGAGCCAGAATTTGAAAAGAAAAAATATGTTTTTGATTTCACTCAGCTTATTAAAAATTTTGAGGAAAATATGCCTAATTTAAAAATTATTCCTGATGTTAAAATTTATATTGGCAAAGAAAATCCCTTTTCAAAAACCAAAGATTTTAGTATAATAATTCGTGGTTGTTGTTTTCCAAAAAATAGAAAAGGCGTTTTAGCTATTCTGGGGCCAAAAAGGATGACCTATCAAAAGAATATCAGAAAAATTAATTCATTAGTAAACTGGTTAAATAAACACTAATATGATTAATAAAAAAGAAGAAGAAAAAAAGAAAGAAACAAAATTAACAAAATCAATAAAAGAAAAATTAAAAATTTGCCAAAAAGAAAAAGACGAATACTTGGCTGGCTGGCAAAGAGAAAAAGCGAACTTTTTGAACTACAAGAAAGAGGGGGGGAAAGAGATGGAAAAAATTATAAAATATATTAACCAAAGGTTAATATTAAAAATTTTATTGACATTGGACACCATTTTCCTTGCTGAAAGCAATATGCCAAAGGAACTTAAAGAAGATGAATGGGTGAACGGAATACTACAAACAAAAAATCAATTGCAAAGCATACTAAAGGAAGAGGGGGTTGAAGAGATAGAAACTAATGACCGCAAATTTGACCCAGTATTTGACGAAGCGATTGAAGAAGTTCAGAAAGATGGCATAGAATCCGGAATGATTATTGAAGAAATTAAAAAAGGATACAAAATAGGAGACAGGGTTATTAGGCCGTCTCAAGTAAGAATCGCAAAATAATTAATTATCTGTAATAAATTTTAATAAACTTTGCGTTAGCGCGCGGGTAAAAATTTTAAAAGAAAGTAAAATCATTATTTTTTAATTGTTAATTTTCAATTTTTAATTGATTTCTGAATAAAATATTCATAAATCTATTGAGATTGAAAGTTAATTTTCAATTTTATGTCCAAAGTTTTAGGTATTGACTTAGGAACCACTTTTTCCGCTATGGCAGTGGTAGAAAATGGTGAACCAAAAATTATTGAGAACAAGGAAGGAACAAGAACAACTCCTTCTATTGTTGCAATAACAAAAACAGGCGAAAGATTAACAGGCGTTACAGCAAGACGCCAGCAGATTACAAATCTGGAGAATACTATTTTTTCAGCCAAACGATTAATAGGCCGTCATTTTTCAGACCCTGAAGTTCAAAAAGATAAAGGACTTTTGCCATACGAAATTAGAGAAGCAAGCGATAAGGGCGTAGAGGTAAAAATGGGAGAAAAATGGTATAAGCCGGCAGAAATCTCGGCAATGGTCTTGCAAAAATTAAAAATAGACGCTGAACAAAAATTAGGGGAAAAAATAGATGAAGCAATCATTACTTGTCCAGCATATTTTGACGACGACCAAAGAAAGGCGACTAAAATAGCCGGAGAAATAGCCGGACTCAAAGTAAAAAGAATTATTAATGAACCAACAGCGGCCGCGCTTGCCTACGGTTTAACAAAAAAAGCGGATGAAAAAATTCTGGTTTACGATTTCGGCGGCGGAACATTTGACGTATCTATATTAGAGGTCGCTGAAGACACAATAGAGGTTAAGTCAACAGGCGGAGATACTCATCTTGGAGGAGATGATTTTGACCAAAAAATAATTAATTGGCTGGTTGAAGAATTTAAAAAAGAGAGCGGAATAGACCTTTCAAAAGACAAGCTCACCTTACAACGATTAAAAGACGCGGCAGAAAAAGCAAAAATAGAGCTCTCAACAACATTGGAAACTGAAATCAATCTTCCATTTATCACTTCTGATAGCAATGGCCCAAAACACCTTTTATATAAATTAACCCGCTCTAAATTAGAAAATTTGGTTAAGTCCTATATAGAAAAATCAATAACATTGGTTAAGGATGTTTTAAAAGACGCAAAATTAGAGACAAAAGATATAAATGAAATAGTCTTAGTTGGAGGCCAGACAAGAATGCCTGCAATTCAAAAAGAGATAGAAACTCTTTTTGATAAAAAATGCTCTAACAATATCAATCCAGATGAAGTCGTGGCTATTGGCGCGGCAATTCAGGGAGGGATATTGCGTGGAGAAGTAAAAGATATTTTGCTTTTAGATGTTACTCCTCTTTCTTTGGGAATTGAAACCCTGGGAGGAATAGATACAAAACTTATTTCAAAAAATACAACTATTCCAGCCTCAAAAAGCCAAAATTTTTCCACGGCTGGAGACAATCAAACTTCTGTAGAAATCAATGTCTTGCAGGGAGAAAGACCAATGGTTTCTGATAATAAAAGCTTGGGAAAGTTCATATTAGACGGAATTCCGCCTTCACCAAAAGGCATTCCTCAAATTGATGTTACTTTTGACATAGATGCCAATGGTATTTTGAAGGTTTCAGCAAAAGATAAAGCAACAGGCAAAGAACAATCAATTAGAATAGAGGGTTCTTCTGGGATCTCCAAAGAAGAAGTTGAGAGAATGAAAAGAGACGCGGAGTCTCACCTTGATGAAGATAAGAAAAAGCAAGACCTGATAGAAGCAAAAAATATAGCGGATAATTTGATTTATACTTCTGAAAAAACATTAAGGGAATCAGGGGACAAGGTTTCAGAGGATTCGAAAAAAGAAGTTGAGGAAAAAATTGAATTGTTGAAAGAACTTAAAGATAGTGATAATATAGAAGAAATTAAAAGCAAAACTTCTGAACTTTCGCAAATAATTCAAAAAGTTGGAGCAGAGCTCTATAAAACAGAAGAAAAGAAACCGGAAACAGAAACCAAAGAAGAGCCAAAGAAAGATAGTCAAGAAAAAACAGAAGAAGGAGAGTACAAAGAAGAGAAAGAGGACGAAAAAAATGACGCAAAGGATGAAAACACAGAAAATAAAACCACGGAAGACAAAAATAAAGAAGAAGGTAGCGATGGAGGAGAAAACAAGAAAGAGACACAAGGATAATACGATAAAAACTAAAAATAGCAAATTCCAAAGCTATAATTTATAATTTAAAATTTTATTAAATTTAGTTTTAAATTTTAAGCTGTAGTTTGTATTTTGTGTTTATCATATAATGGATTATTATCAAATTTTAGGCGTTTCACGAAATGCTTCAGAAAACGAAATAAAAAAAGCATATCGAAAATTAGCCCATAAATATCACCCTGACAAGGGAGGAGATGAAAAAAAGTTTAAAGAGATAAACGAAGCGTATCAAATACTTTCTAATAAAGAAAAGAAAAATCAATACGATAAATTTGGAAGAGTTTTTGAAGAAGGGGGAGGTTCCAACGCGGGACAAGGATTTAATTCCAACTGGGCTTGGGGAAATCCAAAAAGCGATTTTGATTTTTTTGACCTTGGAGAAATGGTTGAGGAAATGTTCGGATTTGATACTCGCCAGAGAAAAAAAGATACAAGAAGGGGAAAAGATATCCAAATTGACGTAGAAATTCCATTAGAGACGACACTAACAGGTATAGAAAAAGAAATTAGAATTAAAAAAATGGTTGTCTGCCCTCGTTGCCAGGGAACTGGCGCAGAAATAGGAACCCCAATCAAAGAATGCGTTGCTTGTGGAGGAACTGGCAGAGTTCAACAAATTAGAAAAACACCCTTTGGCTCATTTACGAAATACGCCACCTGCCCTGAATGTAATGGAGAAGGACATAAACCTGAAAAACTTTGTAATGTTTGCAAGGGAGAAGGAAGAATAAAAGAAGAAGAAAAAATTAAAATTTCCATTCCCAACGGAGTTGACAATAATCAGGTATTAAAAATGAGTAATATGGGAGACGCGGGAAGAAAAAAAGGCAAAAGCGGAGATTTGTATATTCGAATTTTTGTTATGAAACACCCTGTTTTTCAAAGAAAAGGAGATGACCTGTATTCAACAGTTCCCATTTCTTTTTCTCAAGCAGTATTGGGGGATGAAAAGAAAATTTTAACCCTTGATAATAAAAAAATCTTACTCAAAATCTCAGCAGGAACAGAGTCTGGAAAGATAGTTCGCATTACTGGTAAGGGAATTCCTCATTTTTTAGGACATGGAAGAGGGGATATGTTTATTCAGTTTAATATTGAAACGCCAAAAAAATTAAGCAGAACTCAAAAAGAATTGTTAAAAAAATTAAGAGAAGAGGGAATATAGGCATTGCTTTGCAATGGAAATTTTAATTTTTTAGGTTTTAACATAGAGCCCCTATAACTCAATGGCAGAGTAGTAGCCTTTTAAGCTATTAATCCAGGTTCGAGTCCTGGTGGGGGCACCAGAATTAAACTTTCAGGAATTTTGCCAACGGATTTTGCCGCGCGAAGCGCGGATTGGAAATTGGCTATGCCGTAGCGACAGGAAAACCAATCTATGCGCTGACGAGTGATGAAGAATTATGTCGCCATGTTTTGTTCAGAGAAATAATTTCCCTACCCAAGGAACTTGTTAAAAGGTTGAAATAAATTATGAAATACACAGACCGAGTTTACGGAAATTTTGAAATTGAAGAACCAGTTATTTTGGAATTGATAAATTCCAAAACCATTCAAAGATTAAAAGATATTGACCAAGCGGGATATTTTGAACCTCATTTCCCAGGAACTGCACACTCTCGTTTTGAACATTCAATCGGCGTTTATTTACTTTTAAAAATGTACAATACGCCGATTGAGGAACAAATCGCAGGACTTATTCACGATGTCTCTCATTCGGCTTTTTCGCACTGTATAGATTATGTTTTAGATGCTGGCTCTGAAAAAGAACACAATCACCAAGACAATGTTTTCGACGAATTTGTTAGAAAATCCGAAATTCCCGAAATACTCAAAAAACACAATTTAGATTTAGAATATATTTTAGACGACCAGAATTTTCCGCTAGAAGAAAAAGATTTGCCGGATTTATGCGCTGACAGAATTGATTATTCGTTAAGGACAGCCACTGTTTTCAAAGAAATTGAAAACGGAAAATATTTTATTGACAATCTTTTAGCGGAAAATGGAAAATGGATTTTTAAAGATTTTGAAAGTGCGGAAAAATATGCGAAATTATTTTTGAAATTAAATACTGATTATTATGCTGGGTTGCCCTCCGCAGTTATGTTTAGGACGGTGGGCGATTATCTCCGATATGCACTTTCAAAAAATTATATTTCTGAAACCGACTTATATGCTACCGACAAATTCGTTTTAGAAAAAATTGAGCCACACATTAAAACAGATGCGAAGTTAGGTTTGTTGTTTGATAGAATGAACAACAAAATCAGTTTCAGAAATGATCCGAATGATTACACTGGTAAAGTTTTCTGCAAATCGCGAGTGGTAAATCCGTTGTGTCGGCATGACGGCAAAATCAAAAGGGTGTCAGAGGTAAATTCGAGCTGGAATGATATAATAGACCAAGAATCAACACCGAAAGAGTATTTTTTGAAATTTAATAAATAGGCGGCGTGCCAACTTTGTTGGCATGAAATTCGGCGACGGAAAGCGAGGGCGGGCAAAAATTCCTTCCCCCCCCTAACCCCCTTCCTTTTTGCCCACCCGAGCGTTCAATTTGGCGCGCGGAGCGCGCCATCAGTTCTGTTTAAAAAAGGTTCGGATTTCGTCAAATAATTGCACAATATATATAAAACAGAGGCATATTCTCTGTTTTTTTTCATTACTTATTGAAAATGACTAATTTTCCGTTCAAAAGAAAAACGTTACCTAATTGTTTAATTGTTAGAGATAAATTTATTTATTTCTTTTTATATTTAGAGCCGTCCTCGCAATTAAAACCATTTCTAACTAACGCGCACTCTGAAGGAAAAGTTATTCCTAAAAGATTATATTCAAATATAATTTTTTTTCCTTCAATCCTATATTTTCCCGTGATAGAGGTTCCATATTCATTAGTGGCAAAGGTATGATTTTTTTTAATTTCTATAATATCATTTTTGTTTTCAATATTTACATATTCACCGTATAAAATACCTCGCTGAAAAACAATCAAACAAATAATTGCCAGAATTATAATAGTTACTATGGCTATTTTTTTAGGAAAAGAAGATATTTTTGAGAAAAAATGCCTAATTTTATAAAACACATTAGAACTAACGCCTGTCGTAAAACTAATATTTGGCATTTTTATAACATTTTTTAATCCTTTTCCTTTGTTTATTTTAACATTTATAAACCCGCCAACATCAGAAGAAAATTTTGAATTAATAAATTTTTCCAATTGAGGAATTTCTTTTTCTGCTTGCTGAATCTTTTTCAAAAAAGGTTTTTTAAGTTTTCTATAATCCTTGTCTATAATCTCTCCCACCTTAAACCTTGCCTCCAAATTTCCTAAACTTTGTTTTAATGCTTGCTTTTCTTGTTTTTCCTTTTCAACCTTGCTTTTCAAACTTTCTTTAACTTCTTGAATCGTATCTTCCGACTGTTTTAGAAATTCATTATATTCTTTTTTTAATAATTCATACCTTTTATTGTCAATAGTGCCTTTTTCTTTTATTTTTTCCAGATTTTTTAGAAGGTTTTCTAATTTTTCTCTGCGTGAATAAGCAATTTGTAATTTTTTTTGCATAAAATATAATATTTTATTATTTATTATAATAAGTTTAACACCGTCTATAGAGTTTTACAAACAAAGAGCTTTACAAATAAATTTAATTTTTACTTTTGCAGGGCTTTGCAGAGGTCAAACCTCTGCAGCTTTCTTTGCAGAGGTCAAACCTCTGCAGCTTTCTTTGCAGAGGTCAAACCTCTGCAGCTTTCTTTGCAGAGGTCAAACCTCTGCAGCTTTCTTTGCAGAGGTCAAACCTCTGCAGCTTTGATTGTTTATGGTCTTGACAATTGCAG
>JAYELF010000067.1:0-9691 GCA_034717275.1 Patescibacteria group bacterium | reverse complement strand
AATCTTATATCAAAAGTTACTATAGAGGAAGTTATAACAAATACGATGGTTAATATAATGAAAATAGACATATTCTATTAATTTTTTCTTTCATTAGTTTAATTTCCTTTTTTGATTTTTTTATAAATCCAATTACCAACTATAAAAATAATCCACAATATTATAAGATTTCCGCCGATGGCGATAATTAAATCGAGAAAATAACCAATATTAAATTCTTTTCCTATGGCATTAAAAGTAACTGAAATAAAAGTTAAAATACCGATAATCCAAAGGGTTATTTTCTGCCATTTATATAAAAATTTCATATTTTTAGATTAACCTTTTTCAGAAGTAAAATCAAGAATACCAATTTTAAAAGTGTAATTCGCAAACCTTCTCCAAAAATTTTTTGGCTTGCCAAAAAACAGGCAGGCAAGAAGGAAAAGGGCCTGGGAAAAGGAATTTTTGCCTGCCTGTTTGTCCCGCTTTCAGCGGGATTGGGAATAAAAAGCGTTTTCGCTTTCCTATGATAGCAAGAACGCAAAACAGAAAAATTTTCTTTTCCTTGATTGAAAAAAATTTTTGCGAGGGGGCTATTAAAAAATGTTTAGAAAATTTTTTTGTTTTGTCTGTCGCCACGGATGACAGGCAGACAACTAAAATTCTGCGCCAGGATTTTCCTTAAAATAAGTTCTAACTTTATATAATAATTTCCACTACACAAAACGCTTTTGTATATTTCGGCGGTGAAACCGTCGCGAAATGAGAAAGCGACGCCAAAGGCGTCGCAAATATTAAAGTATTCTAAATGGCAGGGATGCCAGGGCTCGAACCTGGAACCTGAGGATTTGGAGTCCCCCGCTCTTCCAATTAGAGCTACATCCCCTTTTATTTTACTTTTTTGTTTCTTTATGGATAGTGTGTTTTCTGCACCACTTACAGAATTTTTTAAATTCTAATTTCTCCTCCACGCTTTTGGGTTTGTTGGTAAAATAATTTACTCTTTTACATTCAGAGCATTGAAGCTTTATAAATGGTTTTTTCTTTTTTGCCATATTTATTTGTGTTTATAAATAGTTATGTAAGCCGAGAATGGGAATCGAACCCATGACCTTTTTCTTACCAAGAAAATGTTCTACCACTGAACTATCCCGGCAAATAAAAAGCTAGAAAATGATTATTTATAACTTGTGTAGATAATTTGCGGTTAGAAATAAAATTTTCGCTATTTTTATAAAAATTTTCACCTATATTGTCTCTAACTGCCAATTATAAATTACTCAAAATTCAAGCAAAACGAAAATCTTCTGTGGGCAGGGAGGGATTCGAACCCCCGTAGCCCGAAGGCGTCAGATTTACAGTCTGATGCATTTGGCCGCTCTGCCACCTACCCATATATTGTGTCCGTTATATTATCACAAAAATTGTTGTTTTTCAATTTTTTGCGCAAAACTACAAAATTAGGACAAGATTATTTTTTGGTGTTTTTTCCTCCACTCTTCTATTTTTTTAGAGTCCCCGGAAAGTAATATCTTTGGCGTTCGCCATTTTTTTGGCTTGCTTTCCCATTTTTTATTATATTCACTTGGTTCAAATATACCCGGTCTCGTATATTGGGGATATTCAATAAATCCTCTTTCTTTTGTAATTCTTTCTTTTAATAATTCCTTTTTTCCAAAAACCCCGGGAATCAATCTGGAAACCGTTTCAACAACTATCATCGCGGGTAATTCTCCTCCCATTAAATCATAGTCCCCTATTGATAATTCTTGGTCAGCAATATATTTTGCAACTCTCTCGTCAACTCCTTCATAACGGCCACAAATCATTATTAGCTGGTCAAATTTAGAAAAATTATAAGCCATTTTTTGATTGAATTTCTTTCCGCGCGGCGTAAATAAAATTGTTTTGGATTTTACAAAGCGAGTATTTCGTTTTATTTTCGTCACAGCTCTGAAAATCGGCTCTAATTTCATCACCATTCCAAATCCGCCTCCAAAAGGCCTGTCATCAACTGTTTTATGTTTATTCTCCGCATAGTCCCTTAAATTATGAACATTAATTTCAAGCAAACCCTTTTTTCTGGCCTTAGCGATTAAGCTTTCCTTAAAATAAGAATCAAATATCTGTGGAAAAATAGTAATTATGTCAAACTTCATAATAATAACGCGAGCTTGCTAATCTAATGCCAATATGCGAATTGTGAATATCAACGAATTATTATAATTTGCAGATTAATATATCATTTATAGGATACTGATAATTAGCTTGCTTAACTGCTTTCATAAATGAAAACAATGCTACAAATTATAGTAGCATTGCCTTCAATAATAGTAAATCCCTTAGGATTTATAGTTTTAGATCTTCAATTCCTTCTTCTGAAGGAGAGGATTCTTCTCTCCTGGGAGCTCTACCGCCTTCTGGTTCTTCAATTCTTACATTAACGCGAGCGTGATTTTTAATTCCAAGAATTCTAACAAGCCCTTTTATGGCTGTAGCTGTTACACCCTGACGACCGACGATTTGTCCCATATCTTGTGGGCTTACTCTCAAAGAAAGTAATACTCCCATTTCATCAACTTTTCTCTCTACTTTAACATCTTCTGGATTATCAACTAACGCCTTTACAATGTATTCAAGGAATTCTTGGTCAGAAACTTTTTTCTCTGCCATATTCTATAAAATAATCATTACATTATATTTTAGTAGTCCGGCCTTTCCCCCGTTCAAAATTATTCTAAATATTCGGGGCAAGCCATATTTTCTCTTCTAATGTTTGAGAATCAGCTCCGTCTTTTTATACTACTATTTTTATTCTAATTATTTCTACAAAAATGTCAATTTTTCTACTAATATTATCGCCTTTTTCTTTGTTTCTATTTTTCCTTTTGTCTTTTATCGTCTTTTTGCCAACCGCGTTACGCTCTTTTTTAAATTAATTCTCTTAGATTTTATTTTCTTCGCGACTTTCTTTATTTAGCTTATCTTCGTTAGGCGTATCTTCTTTAGGCGCATCTTCTTTAGGATTTCCTTCAGTTTTTTTAGCTTCTTTATTTTTTTCGGTTTTTTCTGTTTCTTTGATTTCTTCTGTTTCTTTGCTTTCTTCTCTTTCTTCTGTTTCTTTAGTTTCTTCGGTTTCTTCGGTTTCTTCGGTTTCTTTATTTTCTTCGGTTTTTTCGGTTTCTTTAGGTTGTTTATCTTTTTCAATTTCGTTTTCTTTTGGCTGTTCTTCCTTGTTTTCTTCTTCTTTTTCAGGAACATTATCCTCCTTTGGTTCCTCTTTTGGTTCCTCTTTTGGTTCCTCTTTTGGTTCCTCTTTTGGTTCCTCTTTTGACTTTTTAGAATATTTATGAACTTGAATTTTTTTCCCTTCAATAATTTTTTCTGAAATTAACAAATTATATACAGTAGAAGACGGTTTTGCGCCGTTTGAAAGCCAATATTTAGCTCTTTCTGCCTCTATTTTCCTTTCTTTTGTTAAAGGATTATAAAAACCTACATTCTCCACAAAACGCCCTCCTTTTGGAGGATTTTTTTTATCTGTAACTACAATTTTAAAAAATGGCTGATTTTTTTTACCTGTTCTTAAATAACGAATAACTAACATAATAAATAGTAAACAATGGCCAATGATAATTAATTAGTAATAACTAATAAATGATTATTGATTATTGATAAATGATTATTGATAAATGATAAATGATTAGTAATCAGTGATTATTATTTCTTCCAACCTTTTATTTTTAAAGCATTTTTTGCCGCATCTTCTTCTGCCTCCTGTTTAGACGACCCTTTTCCCTTAGCAATGACTTTATTGTCTAAAAGAACGCCTATTGTAAAATATTTTGCGTGGTCAGGACCAAATTCTTTCAAAACCTCATAAACAGGCGTAAACCCAATATTTTCCTGAGCTTGTTCTTGAAACTTAGATTTAGCATCTTTAAAAAGACCAGTTTCAATAATATGCGGTAATTTTTTTACTAAATATTTTAAAATAAATTTTTCAGCCGTGGCATACCCCTGGTCAAGATATAAACTCCCAACAAATGATTCAAATGTGTCTGCTAAAATGCAATACCTGGCTTTTCCTGTTTCTTTTGCTTCCCCGCGAGAGAGCAAAAGAAACTCATTAAAACCTATTTCTTCAGATGTAGTGGAAAGCATATTTGTGTTAACTAAAGACGCCCGCAAGCTTGTCAACATACCCTCTGGTTTTTCAGGATATTTTTTATAGAGATAGTCAGTGATTATCAATTCTAAGACAGCGTCTCCTAAAAATTCTAATCTCTCGTTATGCTCTAAATGAAATTTAAGATTCTCGTTCAAATATGAACGATGGACAAACGCTTGAATCAATAAATCTTTATTCTTAAATTTTATATCTAATTTTTTTTCGAGAATTGAAAAATCCTTCATAACCTCAAGTTTTACAACTATTCTGTTTGTTTTTTGTTTATTGTTTTATACACTGTTCCCAAAACTCCATTAATAAATTTTCCCGAACTTTCTCCTCCATATGTCTTCGCCAATTCAATTGCTTCATTTATCGCCACTTTTGGAGGAACTTCTTCCTTTTTTCCATACACAAGCTCATATAACCCTATCCTTAATATGTTTCTATCAATAATAGTTATCTGCTCAACAGGCCACTCAGGCGCAGCCCTTTCAATAATCTTATCAAGCTGGGAAAGATTCTTTACAACCCCATTGACTAATTGCGAAATAAAATCAACTGTTTTCAATCCAGACCCATATTCCTTGGTATTTCTTTCAATAATTTCTTTTAAGTTCTTTTTCCCAGCATAAAAATCCCACTCATATAAGCTTTGCATAGCAATACTTCTTGATAAATGTCTAGATGCCATAAATAGATATAAAGAGCGAAGCGTAAAACTTAAAATAAAATTGAAAAAATTTAAAATCTATTCTTGGTTTTTAGTTTTGTGATTTTATTTTTCGCTTTTCGCTTTGAGCTTTTTTCTTATTTTTTTGACAATTCCTCTGCTGACAATGGTCCTGCCTTGCTCTTCTCTGTTTCCTTTGTTTCTAACTCTTTTTCCTTTTTCTTTTTTTCCTTTTTAGTCAATTTTTTTAAAACATCAATTACCTCTTTCCCTTTGTAGTATCCGCAACTCCGACAAACAATATGCGGCAATTTTGGTTTCCCGCATTTTGGACAAATAACTAATGTCGGCTTTTTTAAAAAAATATGCATCCGCCTGTTGTTTCTTCGTGTTTTTGTGTGCCTTTGTTTTGGAACCGCCATAATGAAATATAAAATTAATATATTATGAGTTTTAATTATTCTTTTGGAACTTCTATTCTTATTGTGTATGCCTTTGAGACAATTCTTCCTTTATCGTCTATAACAGTGAGTTTAATGGTATTCGCCTCTTCAGTCAAGTTTAAACAAGGATTTTTATTATTGTTTGAGTCAAAAACCTTGTTATTTATACTCCATGACCTAAAAATGATTGATTTAGCTCCCTCGGATTGAGAGGAATGAAGAAGCAGAGACAAGCTATCCTTAAAATATACCGTATTTCCACTGCTTACTAACAAATCAGGGCAAATTTGCCAATTTTTATTGTCTAAAGAACACATAAACCCGGCTTGAATTTCTTTTTTAACAACAAATTTTGTTGTCCTTATGTCAAAATGTCCAAACTTATCTTCAACATAAAGCTCTGCTATATATGGGCCCGGAGATAGTTTGCTGGTATTAATATCATAATCGCAAACCCCTGAACAGCTATAATCGCAATCCGTTCCCCAGTCGTAAATATCCCATTTCGTTTTAACTATATCGTCAATTCCATCAATATCATAGGATTTATTCTTTAAACAAAAATTGCATTTAGTATATGTATTACAACCATCGCTCCTGCATTCTGACGGGTCGCAAACAATTTTTGCTTTTGGCGGCATATTAATAATCCCCGGCTGATAAGCAATATTCCAATGCCAAGACGAATCTAAGTAAACTCCTGAAAATTGGACATAAAAACGAATCAAGCCAAGTCCTGTCGCCTCTTCAGGTATTATAAAAGAATGTTTAAACTGAATCCAATAAGGTTTAACGCTTAAATCATCGTCAGAAACATTGATTGTTCCTAATTTGTAAGCATTATACCCTCTTTCCTTTGCCCTGTTTCCATCAATAACTTCTACTTTATCACAAAGATTAAGAAATTGAATATCTTTACATTCATATAATCTGCTAAATGAGCCAAGGCATTTTTTACAACAATAATTGTCGCTTTGATTTTCGGCAATTGTTATTGGCAAGTCATTGTCAGAGGAAATAAAAAAGTCAATCTTGTTAAAAAAAAGAGAAGCCCCTTCATATGTTGTCTTTATCGCGCCTTCAAAAATAACCCTGTCTCCCGGAGTAAAAACCTGATATGGATAAGGTTTATTAATAATTATATTTGTGCCAGCAGGGTCCCCGGCGACTTCAATGGCAGCGCAAGCTCTTTTAATTCCGCTATTGCCAAAAGGAAAAAACAAAACGCTAAATAAAAAAACAAGAAAAAATAAAAAGAGATTTCTTTGTTTTTTGCTTTTAATTTTCATAATAATTGCAATAATTATTATTAAAAATAATATAAAAATAAAAATTCCGTAAAATTTTTTAAAAAAACTAATTTTCTGAATCTGTTTATGCTGGGACTCTCCAACCTGAAAGATATATTTATCAAAAACAATGTCTTTATTTTTAGAATTCAATATAGACGCTTCAACTAATGGATTATCAACACCTGTCTTGCTTAATGGCACCATCAATATTAATGTTTTATTTAATGAATAAATATATTGTTTAAAAGTTGTTATTAACTCTTTGTCTCCATCAAAAATTCTAATAAAAACAGAAGTATTTTTATTATTTAAAAATCCTTTTGATGCCGCCAAATTAAGCCTAACAGCTACTCTTTCATTATGTTTATATGAATTTTTATCTATTCCAGCAAACAAAACCCGTATATTATCTCCTGAAATAATCCATCTGAAATAAGTAGCATTTGAGATGGGTTCGTCTGTTCCTGTTTCTAAAAGCTTAACTTCTGACAAATAAACCCCCGGACCCATTGAATCCAAATAAATAATTTCTGTTTTTATATTCTCTCTTTCTAATCCTCCAATCACTATATTGCTCTTTCTCTCCTCTTTTACAATCTCTCCCTGGCTGTTCCTCGCATATGTAGTTATTTTTGGATAAGCGACAACTTTAGAAACAGATTTATTATTAATGCTAAAAGAAATTTTTGGATTTTCTCCTTTTTGATAATAAGCGCCTGCTCCGGGGAACAAATTGTCTTTATTTTTTATTATCCAGCAATTATTTAAAACAAGAAAATCGTCCTTGCCTGCAACAGTAATGTCTTTGTCTGTCCAGCCGATCTCTTCTCCTCTAGAATTTCCAAGTATAACCCTTAACTTAAAAATTCCTATTGGCAAACGAGAAGGAATAATATAATTAAATTCTTTTACTACTTCTTCTCCCGGCAAAACAGTAAAAACATTATCAATTCTTTGCTCGTCAATAACCGAAAAATTAACTTCTTTTGACGGTTGAGATAATAATTCAAGATAAAGGATTAAATCGCTGGCAATAAAATTATCATAATTTTTTAATTTAACTTTTCCTTGAATCGTCTCATTTGGTTGAAAGCTATGCTTTGAAAGAGATATGTCGCCAAAATAAACCTGCGGAGGAGTAAAAGCTTGCGCGTTCAACGCTAAAAATAAAATTCCGAAAATAGAAATTCCAAGCCAAACATATATATTTAATTTATTTTGAAAAAAGAATACCATATTTTATTTTACAATACTTTTCATAAATTGAGAACCCCATAAAAAAAATTTATCATTAATGTAATAATAAATGATTATTGATAATTGATAATTGATAATTGATGAAGTTTACAGAGACCCGATCTCTGCAAGATTGATTATTGATTATTGATTATTCTGGGGGAGAGCGGGTCTCCTTTGGGGGAGAGCGGGTCTCCCTTGGGGGAGAGCGGGTCTACCTTGGGGGAGAGCGGGTCTCCTTTGGGGGAGAGCGGGTCTACCTTGGGGGAGAGCGGGTCTCCCTTGATTATTGGTTGTTTGTTATTGTTTCTTGTTGCTTGCTTGGTTCTTGGCGCTGGGCTATAATAATATAATTGAAAAATTAAATTGCCTATGAAATTTACTCATTTACATGTTCATTCACATTATTCTTTGCTTGACGGCTTGTCAAAAATTGACGAGCTTTTGGATTACACTAAAGAGCTGGGAATGGACTCTATAGCGTTAACCGACCACGGAGTTCTTTATGGCGCTGTAGAATTTTACAAAAAAGCGAAAGAAAGAGGAATAAAACCAATAATCGGATGCGAGATGTACCAAAGTTATGAAAAAATGGAGCAGAAAAGACCGAATATTGATAATAAAAGGTATCATTTAATTCTTCTTGTAAAAAATGAGGAAGGTTATAGGAATTTAGTAAAATTGGTAACAAAAGCGCATTTAGACGGTTTTTACTATAAACCAAGAATTGATGAAGAGCTTTTGGAAAAACACTCCAAGGGTTTGATTTGTTTAACCGCCTGCTTAGCGGGAAAAATTCCTCGTTTAATTTTGTCAAAAAAAATTGAAGAAGCCGAGAAATTAGCTCTAAAATACCAAAAGATTTTTGGTTCAGACAGTTTTTATTTAGAAATTCAACATCACCCAGGCATACCAGAACAAGAAACCGTAAATCAGGCATTGATTACAATTTCTAAAAAATACAATATTCCATTGGTTGCCACAAATGATTGCCACTATCTAAGACATGAGGACGCGGAAGCGCAGGATACGCTAATGCTAATAAACACAGGGGCTAAAATAGAAGATGCGGAAAGAGTAACAATGAAAACAGATGATTTTTCCTTGCGCTCTCCTGAAAAAATGATTGAGGATTTTAAGAATATCCCTGAAGCGATTGAAAATACTCAAAAAATTGTTAATTTATGCAATTTTGAATTTAAGCTGGGCGATATTAAACTTCCCTATTTTAAGGTGCCAAATGATAAATCCGCTTATGACTATTTAAGAAACCTTTGCTACGAAGGATTAAAAAAACGGTACCCAGACGGAGGAAAGGAAGTTATAAAACGTTTGGAATATGAACTTTCTGTTATTAAACAGACTGGATTTATTTCATACTTTTTAATTGTCCAAGATTTTGTCAATTGGGCAAAAAAAAATAGGATTGTGGTCGGACCCGGCAGAGGAAGCGCTGGAGGTTCAATTGTTTCGTATTTACTAAATATTACAAATATTGACCCATTAAAATACGACCTTTTGTTTGAAAGGTTTCTAAATCCAGAAAGAATTTCTATGCCTGATATTGACCTTGACTTTACAGACAGAAGAAGAAATGAAGTAATAAATTATGTTGCTCAAAAATATGGAAGGAGTAATGTAGCGCAAATTATTACATTTGGAACAATGGCGGCGCGAGCTGTAATTAGAGATGTTGGCAGAGCAATTAATTATCCATACAGCTACTGCGACCATATGGCAAAAATAATTCCAACTGGCTTCACATTAAATCAATCTTTACAAAAAATCAGCGAGTTCAAAGAACTTTACGAGTCAGACGAAAAAGCGCGCAGACTTATTGATTTGTCCAAAAAATTGGAAGGCGTGGTTAGGCACGCTTCAACACACGCCTGCG
>JAYELF010000066.1:0-1933 GCA_034717275.1 Patescibacteria group bacterium | reverse complement strand
ACAGCAATATCAAATTTTGTCAACTTTCTATCTTTTTTTTCTAACATCTCTTCCTAATTGCTAACACCCCCATACAAAAAATGTCCGATCGGACATTTTTCGTTATGGGTCTAATTTCTAATTTTGTTTATTAATCTGTCTCTTGTTCTCTATTATTGTCTTCCTCTATGTCCACCTCTTTTTTTATCTCTTCAAATTCATTTTCAATTGTTTTAAGCCGTTCCTTGCTTGCCTTAATAAGCGTTGCCGCTTCCTTTACTTTTTTTAGTCCTTCTTCAATATCAACTTCTTCTTGCCCTTCAAACCAATTAGTAATTTCAGAAAGTCGTTTAAGGTTGACGCTTAAATTTTTAATATTTGGTTTTTCCTCTGTCATATTTATTTTTGTTAATTTTATTTACTTTGTTAAATCTCGCCCTGCAACAATTCCATTATTTAATAGGATATATATTTTTTATATTGGAAATAATCGACCCGTCTGCTACGCGAATATCAATCTCTTTTTCTATCTTAACATTTTTTATGCTTCTAACCACCTTTCCGTTATATCGCGCAATACTATATCCAAGTTTAAGTCGTGTTTCAGGATTATTCAGATAAATTATTTTATCAGAATGTTCTAATTGCCTGCTAATTACTGATAGTGACGACTTAAGTCCAAATGCGGATTTTTCCCACGAATTTTTTAAATCAATTTTCGTATTCTGAACAGCATTTTTGAGCGCTTGAAAAGAAATTTTAAACGCCGCTTCAATTTCTCTGTATTTATTGAAAATTAAATTATTTATCGCCTGAATTGTGTCTATTGATTTATATGTTAATAAATCAGCGTTTCTTAATGTATTATCGTAAGAACTGATAATTGCCCTCTCTTGCCTTTCCAACAACAAAACAGTTTGTTCCCATGATTTATTGAGAAGACTTGCGGCAATACTTGGTGTAGAAACAGAACAATCAGCCGCCAATGCCGCAAGTGGAGCATCTTTGTGATGTCCAATTGCCGCAACAACAGGAACTGGAAAATTTGCTATTTCTCTAACCAGCAATTCATTATTAAACGCGAGCATTGATTCTAATGAACCGCCTCCGCGCATAATAACCAACACATCAATATCTTGTTTTTTAAACGTTCTTACTGACAATAAAATATCGGAAACCGCAGTTTGTCCCTCAACTCGAGAGTCAATCATTCTTATTTTAAATCCAAATCTTCCTATATTGTTCAAAAAATCAGCAAGAACCGCTCCTTGCCTCGCTGTAATCACTCCAATTTTCTGAGCATAGCTTGGAACAAGCCGTTTTTTAGATTCATCAAAAAGACCTTCTTTGGTAAACTCATTTTTTAATCTTTCATACTCTTTTTTTAAAACTCCCTCGCCTGCATATTCAATAACTTCGGCTATAAAAGACAAATTTCCTCTTTGCGCGTATATATTGGGACACCCAAAAGCAATGATTTTAAGACCCTCTTTTAATTCAATGCCGTAGATGTCATATTTATATTTCCAAATAACGCATTGTATTACGCTATTATCTTCTTTGTCTTTTAGCGAAAAATAAACATGTCCAGTGGGTCCAAAATTAACTTCGCTTACCTCCCCTATGATTTTTGATTTAAAATTTTTCAGTCCCTGATTTACAATTTTAATATAATCTGAAACAGAATAAATTTTTTCGCTTTTCTCTTCAATATTCTCCATAATTATTTTAATTCTTTTTTTATAATTTTATTTTTCCTGCTTTTTTAAAATAACCAAATATTAGAATTAACTCTATTTTGAATATTCTATCTTTGCCTTGTCCCCAATAGCTAATCCAATGTTTTTTGCAATCCCTGCGTTTATCTCTAAAACATATTTTGCCTTTTTGTCAGAATTTATGCTTGGACAAAAAGAATTTTTACATGGTTGAGTATTCTCGTTAATAAAAACAA
>JAYELF010000065.1:0-1953 GCA_034717275.1 Patescibacteria group bacterium | reverse complement strand
GGGTTTTGAGTTTTTTAATTCATTCACGAAATGAAAGAAAACAGGAAAAAACTTGTTTGGGCAATTATAATCCTTTTATGCTGTTTTAATTTTTTATCATGGAAAACAGTTTATGAATTAAATAAACAAGGTCTTTTAAGGGTTGTTTTTTTTGATATTGGGCAAGGGGACTCTATTTTTATTGAAACGCCAGAAAAATATCAAATTTTGATAGATGGCGGGCCAAACACCAATGTTTTGGAAAAATTAGCTAAAAATATGTTGCCCTGCGACAGAACAATTGATTTAGTTGTTTTGACTCACCCAGACCATGACCACATATATGGCTTGATTGATGTTTTAGGCAGATATAAGGTTAAGAATATTTTATGGACAGGCGTTATAAAAGATACATCAGAATATGAAAAATGGGAGAATCTGATTGAAAAAGAGAAAGCCAAGATATTCATAGCTAATTCAGAAAAAGAGATTGTTTTCCCAAGGGTTGTTTTGAGAATTTTAAATCCAATAGAAAGCATAGAAGGGGAAAAGCTCAAAAAAGTTAACAATACATCTATTGTTATAAAATTGATTTTTGACGATAAAACATTTCTTTTTACAGGGGATATATTTAAATCAATAGAAAGAGAGCTTGTTGAGCGTTATGGAGAAAAAATTGATTCAGATGTTTTGAAAGTCGCCCATCATGGCAGTAAAACATCAAGTGATGAAAAATTTTTAGAAACAGTGTCGCCAGAGATTGCTGTTATTTCTGTTGAAGGGAATACAGAGATAAAAGGGGAAAAGTGCGACAATAAGGAGAGGAATAGGTATGGCCATCCGGGATGCGCGACATTGTCAGAATTAAAAAAACTTAAGGTAGAAATGTTTAGAACAGACGAGGATGGAGATATAAGCATTGTTTCTGATGGAAAAAACCTTAAAATAGAAACAAAAAAATAATTCAATAATAATTTTAAATTTTATATTTTATTAATATGGAACTAAAAGAAGAAAAAACAGTTGTTTTAATTAAGCCAGATGGCGTTAAAAGAGGATTAGTCGGAGAAATTATCTCTCGTTTTGAAAAAAGAGGATTGAAGATAATCGCCCTGGAAATGATTTGGGCTACAAAAGAGCAGATAGACAGCCATTACCCAAAAGATGAAGCTTGGATAAAAAGGATGGGAGAAAAAACATTAAAAAGTTATAAAGAGTATGGGGTTGACCCTCAAAAGGAATTAGGAACAGAAGAAACATTAGAAATCGGAAAGATGATTAGAGAATGGCTTATGAATTATATGACATCCGGGCCTATTGTGAAAATAATTATTAAAGGAATTCATTCTATAAAGATGGTAAGGAAAATTATTGGTTCTTCTATGCCGTCTGAAGCGGAAATGGGAACTATTAGAGGAGATTTTTCTGTTGATGACGCAACTGTAGCAAATGCCAACAAAAGGGCGATTCATAACATTATCCATGCTTCGGAAAACCAAGAGGAAAGCGACCATGAAACAAATTTTTGGTTTGCCCCTGAAGAAATCCACGACTATAAAAGGGCTGAAGAAGATGTAATGTTCTAATTAAACAAGAGAAACCAACTATCCCCAGATTTATCAATAATTAATAATTGCTTAATTTGACAGGGTTTTTTGATATGATATATTGAAGATAACCCTGTTTCTTTTAGTAAAATTCTAGAACAAATTTTTATCAAGGGAGTTCTAATTTATATTCGTTTTAACGAATATGTGCGAGCACCCACCTAAATTATTTTCTGGAAAGAATTTACTATAAAGAACAGGGTACAAAAAACACCTTTAAAAAGGTGTTTTTTAGGTACAAAAATTGCAGAGTTGCAGAGGTCTAACCTCTGCAGAAGAAAAAGTTGCAGAGGTCTAACCTCTGCAGAATAAAAAAGTTGCAGAGGTCTAACCTCTGCAGAATAAAAAAGTTGCAGAGGTCTAACCT
>JAYELF010000064.1:0-1964 GCA_034717275.1 Patescibacteria group bacterium | reverse complement strand
ACAAAATTTATTTTGCAATTCATTATTAAAGAGGAAAAAAAATGTTTTCTTGTTGAGTTAGATAAAGATTTTTCTTTGAACTATTTTTCCTTCTTGGAAAACACCGAAAAGATTTATTTCAATACGCAAAATTATAAAGAATTATTTGCATTAAAAGAAAACAAAATTTTTCTTTTAAATTTAAAAAAGAATGAAACAGAAAAAAAATTCTTATTAAAAAATATCAGCGCTTTCAATATATGCAATAAAGATATTTATTATCTTGATAATTCAGGATTTCTTTTTAAAACAGATTTTTCTTTTAAGAAAAAGGAGATTCTAAACAAAACCCCTCTTTCTCTAAAAGACACTGCTAATTATGAAATAAAAATTTTTGGAGATTTTATATTTATTCAGGAAGAAAACATTTTTTATTTGTTTGAACCAAAAGAACATCTTTTTAAAAAATTTTTTGAACCCATAAATATAATAAAAATATCCCCTGATGCAAAAAAAATTGTCTTCTGTAGTGAGCATGAAATTTGGCTTTTATTTTTAAAAGAGCAATTAGACCAGCCTCAAAAAAAAGCTGGCCAAGAAATTTTTATAGCCAGATTTTCAAAAAAAATTAACGATTGCCTGTGGCTCAACAATGATTATTTAATTTTTACTTCGGAAAATATTATAAAAATCACTGAAATTGACGACAGAAATAAAATAAATATTATCAGTTTTGATGAATTTTCTTCATTAAAAGAAAAAAAACTTTACAAGATATTTTGGAACCAAAATAATAAAAAATTATATATTTTAAATGAAAAAAAACTTTTCGTTTCCGAAAAATTAATTAAATAAAATTCTAAAATTTTTTGACTGAACAATTACATTAAAAAATTTTAAGAAATTACCTTTTTCTCCACTGTGGCGCTCTTCTTGCTCGCTTTAATCCAAACTTTTTCCTCTCTCTCATTCTGGGGTCGCGGGTTAAAAGACCTGCTTTTTTTAATCGCTTTCTAAAATCCGGATTTAAAATAACAAGAACTCTGGCAATGCCATGCCTTACGCTAACAGCCTGAGCTTGAATGCCTCCACCCTTAACAATAACAGAAATCTTAAATCTATTTAGACATTTCATTTTATCTAAAGAAGATATCGCTGTTTCCTGAAGTTCAATAGTTGGAAAATATATTTTATAGGGCTTATTATTAACAATAATTTCTTTTTGCCCTTGAGTCCAAATTCTCACTTGAGCTGAAGCAGTTTTCCTTCTTCCAATAGCTTCATAATATTCTTTTTTCTCCACTTTCTTAATCACTTTTTCTCTTTTCGGAGTTTCTTTTGTTATTTTTTTCTTTATTGTTGTCTTTTTTTTCTTTACTATCTTTCCTTTTGGCTCATTCTTGTCATTATCAACAACTCTCTTTTTCTGAGCTGTTTTTTCTTTAACATTTTTTTTAGTTGAAGTTTTTTTAGGTTTAATTGATTCAGACATAATTTATAAATACTATTTCTCTATTTTTAATCTCTTTATTTGTTGCGCTCTTAGTTTATTTTTTGGCAACATTCCAAAAACCGCAGTTTTTAAAACTTTTGCAACATCTTTTTTAAGAAGTTCTTTTAACTTGATTTCTTTTAATCCGCCTATATATCCACTATGGTGATAATATGTTTTTTGCTCCATTTTCTTTCCTGTAACCTTAATTTTATCAGCATTCTTGACGACAACAAAAGCTCCTCCGTTTTTATTAAAAACAAAATCTACTTTATTTTTACCACGCAAAAGAATTGCAATCTCGGTTGCCAATCTTCCTAATATCCTGCCGTTAGCGTCAATTGTATATGTTTCTCTTTGCATTGATTGAAAATTATTAGGTTTAAATTATAGGTTGTAAAATTTAATAAATTCTCTTAAAACTTAAAATCTTAATCTTTAATTAATTCAATAATCGCCATTCTTGCTCCGTCTGATTTCCTGGGCCCTAATT
>JAYELF010000063.1:0-10139 GCA_034717275.1 Patescibacteria group bacterium | reverse complement strand
CAGCTAAATTAAAAATAGCAATACTGCCGGCAACCATACAAGAAGCAATGGCCGTCACCACTATAAGATTAATCTGGCTGGCAGCCAATCCTATTGAACGAGGAATAGTTAATTTTACAACTTTTAAAAATCCCGGTTCCTTGATATTAAAAATTAGTTTTGATCGAAAGCCGAGCTTAATTAAAATTGGAATCTGAATTAAAAGATGTAAAAATCCGCCTAAGACAACCCCCCACGCCAACCCTTTTAACCCCATCAAAGGAACAAAAAATAAAAGCCCAAAAATAATGCCTGCATTATAGAGTATAGGAGATAGAGATGTAACTAAAAATCTTTGAAAAACTCTCAAAGTCCCAGAAATAATATTACTTATTCCCAATAAGATAGGACTAAAAAACATAATTCTTGTTAGAACTATTGTTAGGGCTTTTTTTTCAGGTCCAAAACCTGGAGCAATTAGAGAGATAAGCTGAGGAGTAAAAATAAATAAAATTATTGAGATAAAAATTAAGAAAAATAAAAATAAATTTAATAGATTTGAGAAAAATTTCCAAGCGTCTTCTTTGGAGCGAACTAAATACTCGCTAAAAACCGGAATAATAGCCGCGCTAATAGCGCCCATAATCAAAACCATAGTTATGAAATCTGGAATTCTAAAAGAAGCGTAGTAGATATCTAATTCATTGCCAGCTCCAAAGACACCGGCCAAAAGACGGTTTTTAAAAAGACCCAAAACAGCTGAAACGAAACTCGCCGCCCCTAAAACAAGAGCGGCTGAATTAATTGTTTTAGTTTGAATATTTAAAATTTTTTTAATCATCAGAGACGTCTTTTTCTTCCCGCAAAATCCCAATAGGAGTTTGTTCATCTGTTTGGCCTAAGGGATTGTCTTTTAGAGCTTGAACAACTAATTTCTTGTTTATGCTTTTGCTTGCGCCCAAAACTTTTACTCCAAAATCACATGCGTCAACAATAGCAACAGGTAATCCTATTTTTTGGCTAATTTCTTCGGCTGTTTTATTTGGTTCCGAGGGACCCTTTGAAACATATTCATTATATGGAGCAATAACATAAGACGCTGCGCCATCTATTGCTCGAGCTTTGCTTCCGGCAATAATATAAAACATCCCCTTTATTCCAAATGGTTTGGTAATTCCCGCTATAAAAGTTGCAACTAAAATTCTAATCACGCCCGCTTCTTCAATAGCCAATTGCATTGTTTCCGGCGAACCTAATCCAATACCAATTGGTGTCTTAGTAACAAAACGAACCAAAAAATAAGCCAGTTTAGAAGGCTTTACATCTTTTTTATGATATGCTCTTTTTTGACTGATAGCTACGCTCTTTTCACCAATAAAAATAATATCTCCAAGTTTAGTTATGTTTTTTGTGTATCTTAAAACAGTTTCTGATAAATCTTTTTCTTCAGGAGTAATTAAATGGGTTTTTATTGGATATCTCGCATATTTTTTTCCCTCTACTTTGATAAATAAATTTTTTCCGGGATTAGATTTTATATTCATATATGTAGCAATTATTATATTAATTATATTGACTGTCTTTATATTAGCTTCTTGTCCCCAAAATTTCAAATTATTTAACAGAATAATCATTTTTTGTGATAAGATTTGACAAGTAGCTATAAAATAGGTAAAATATAAATATCTCAATAGGTCGTGTGATCGCTGAATTGATAATTTATTTATCTATTCAGAGGAAAGTCCGAACACTCACTCTATTTTTAATATTTAAAAACAGTTTAAACATTCAGCGGTTAATAGCCGTCGCTTGTTTCTATATTGCTTGGCAATATGGAAATTGGTAGGGATGCGAACAGAGACGCTGAAATCCGAAAGGATTAAGGCACCCTTTTTGGGTGAGTCCCGCAGTAATGCGGGAAGTGAAACGGCTAAACTCCTGGTGGGTGCAAGAGCAAATTAGGTAGCTCGCTTGAGCCCAAGAGCAATCAAGGGCCTAGACAAATGATCATACTTGACAGAATTCGGCTTATAGGCCTATTGGGAAACAAAAAATATGCGGGGATTGCCCACATATTTTTTGTTTTCAAATAATAAATGATTAGTGATTAATGATTAATTGGTCTTAAGAAAATCATTTAAAGCATTGTTTACTAATTTGTCAGCTCTTTGGTTTTTCTCTCTTGGTATGTGGACAAATTTAATTTCTTTAAAATCAACTTTCAGATTCCATGCCTCTAAAAATAAATTTTGGATGCTTGGATTGAGAATTTTATATTCTCCGTTTAGCTGCTTTACTAAAAATTCTGAATCCGACCTTATTTCAATAGCAAACTCTTTTCCAACTTTTTTCCCAAAAAGAACTTTAAGTTTTTTCAATGCGAAAATTACAGCCTGGTATTCCGCCTCATTATTCGTTCCCTCTCCTAAATATTGAGAATATTCCTTCAAAATATCTCCCTTATTATTATAAACCACTACGCCAATTGCTGAATGCCCGGGATTGCTACGCGAACCGCCGTCAGTATAAATTATTATTTTTTCCATAATTTTATTAAAATAATTTTAAATGAAATAATTTATTTCTGTAAACTTTTTATTAAACATTCCCTAAATTTTTCTAAATTTTCATTTTTAATTTTAAAACCGCCCGCAGGAGGATGTCCGCCATATGTTTCTAAAAATTTTGCGCAGGAAGTCATTATTTTTACAACATTAAATCCATGTGGCGCGCGAACAGAGCCCCTGCTTTCATTTTTCCCTTTTTTAAATAAAAAAACAGGAATTTTGTAATCTTCAGAAATTCGTGAAGCCGCTGAACCCAATGAAAGAAACGGCCACGACTGGTCTCCTTCAAAAATAACTCCATAATGTGTTTTTTTTGAAACTAAATTTTCTATCTCATCTCTTACTTGTTTAATCTTAATTTGGTTGCTATAGCTTCTATCTAACAAGGTTTCAGCGATTTGTTCTGCCTCCTTAATATCAGGACAAGTTAAAGCTGAATAAATTTCATGTGAATTTTCTTTTTTTTGTCCGCTATTTAAAGCAAACACAATTTTTTGAACAATTTCTTGGATAGACCTTCCCTCTGCTTCGCCATCGTCCAAAAAAATCCTAAAAAATGGCCTATATGTATTATGCAAGGACTTTAATCCCTTTTCTATCAAAATCTTGTTATCCTCTTTTTGAGGCATCATATCAGCGATAGTGGATAGCGCCGCTAATTCTAAAAAGGTTTCATCAAGACCTTTGCTTTTTTCTTTTCCTAAAAGAATTTTAGACAATTTATAGGTTATTCCTCCGTTTGAGAACTCTTTAAATGGATATTTATCTCCTTCCTGTTTTGGGTCAACCACAATATCTGCTTTTGGTATTTTTCCTAAAACCTCATGGTGATCAATAATAATTAATTCAAACCCGAGCTTTTTAGCTAAAATAGTTTCCTTAAAATTAGTAATTCCGCAATCCAACACAATCAACAGGGAAGAAGTTTTCTTTTCTAATTCGCTTAAACCCTTTCTATGTATGCCTGACCCATCTTTTTCTCTGTCTGAGAAATAAATTTGCCCAACCATTCCTCCAAGGTTTTTTATTGTTTCTTCTAAAATAATAACCGAGGTTATTCCATCAATATCCGCGTCGCCATAAAGAATAATATTTTCCTTATTTTTAATAGCTTTTTTAATTCTAATAGCAACTTTTTTTAAATTTTTAATTTCCATTATATTTTTATTTTAATGCTTCAATTCCAGGCAGTTTTTTGCCAATTAATAATTCTAACATTGCTCCTCCTCCTGTAGAGACATAGTCAAAATTTTTTCTTAATCCAAGTTGGGCTAAAGCGAAATTAGTTTCTCCTCCTCCGACAACCTTAAAAGAAGAACTATTTTTTACTATTGCTTTAGCGATTTCCTTGGTTCCTTTTTGGAATAACTTTTCTTCATAAAGCCCTAATGGTCCATTCCAGATTATTGTTCTCGCCTCTTTTATTATTTTTGAAAATATCTTGATTGACTCATTCCCAATATCGTATATCTTTTCATTTTCTTTTAATGTTCCTATTGCTCCTTCTCGCAAATAATCGTTTTTAACGCCTAATTTAATGTCTTTTAATGAGATAACCGCGTCAAGAGGCAAATGAAGTTTTGGATTTCCTATATTAATTTTTTTTATTTCTTTTTTAACGCCCGGCTTAATGTCTTGCGCAAAATCTCTTACGCAGATTCCTTTTATTTGTAAAATTGAATTCGCTATTTCTCCGCCAATAATTAAATTGTCTGTGTCTTTCAGCAATGTTTTAATTACTTCTATTTTAGTAGAAATCTTGATTCCTCCAATTATTACAACCAATGGTCTCTTTGACTCGCTTATGATTGACGAAAAAACATTAATTTCTTTCTCAACTAAAAATCCGGGCGCGGACAATAAAAATTTTGGTATTCCAATAATAGAAGAATGCTCTCTATGGCAACAGGCAAAAGCGTTGTTTACGTAAATATCTCCAAGTTTTGCTAATTTTTTAGAAAAATTTTTATTATTTCCTTCTTCTTCTCTATAAAACCTTAAATTTTCTAAAAAAATTATATCTTTGCTTTTCATTTTTTTAACTTCTTTTTCAACTTCAATGCCAATGCAATCCTCTAAAAAGTTAATTTTTTGTTTTAACAACTTTTCTATTTCTAACGCAACAGGTCTTAAGCTATATTTCTGAAAATTAAATTTTGTATTTTTAGATTTATTTGGCCTGCCTAAATGACTTATTAAGATTATTTTTGCTTTTTTCTCTAATAGATATTTAATGGTAGGCAATGATTTTTTAATTCGAAAATTATCTAAAATATTCCCCTTTCTGTCCAACGGAACATTAAAGTCGCAACGAACCAAAACTTTTTTATTATTCAAATCAAATTTTCTTAAATTATTCATAGGATTATATTTTCTCACTGTCGTCTTTTTCTCCATCAACTTGTTCAGGTTTTTCTTTTTCAGAGACCTTTTTCAATGATTGGTCTAACACCTCTTTCAACTCTTTTATATTAACTTCTTTCTTTTTTCTCTTAAAAGACATTGTTTTCTTTTTAAGCGCTTGTTCCATTGAAATACTGGAAGGAGCTTCTTTTTTGTCCTCTATTCCCTTAAAAAGCTTCCCCTCTCTTGGTTCTTCCTTTTCTATCTTTAAATGCGGTTCAGCAATATGTTCTGATTCTTCTGAAGAGATGACTTTTGAAACAATTGGTTTTATTTTATCATTCTTTATTTTTTCAAGGCAAACAGGACAATAAATCGGTCTTATGTTGTCTGGTTTAAATTTCACATAAGTTGGTTTCCCACAAATAGAACAGACAGCTTTATATTTATTTTCTTTTGGTTTTTCTTCCTTTTCAATGTCAATTAGTCCGCTCCATTTTGTAATCCTCTCCTCCACCTCTTTTCGTGGTTTAGAATATCTCTCTCTTGAAATTTTAATTATCTTTTCCTTGTTGCCAACATCCTTTAATTTTTCAATAGATGGAAGAGTTGTCGCTGAAAAAGGATGGCTTGCAACCCCGTCTATCATTAATTTTAAATAAATATTAAAGTTTGGCAGATTAACCAAATCCTGAATATTAAATTGTGGATAAAATTCTTTCTCCAAAAACTCTGCGTCAGTAGCTCCAACTCTAAAGGAAACCAATGTTCCAATATTTCCAAAAACAGCATCGCTAACCGACTCGTCCATTTGCGCAATATACTGATGGGTAACAATGAGATTTAAATGATATTTTCTTGCTTCAGAGAGGATAGAGGCGAAGGACTCTGTCGCAAAATTTTGAAACTCGTCAATGTAGAGATAAAAATCTTTTCTTTCTTCTTCAGGAATACGAACCCTTTCCATAGCCGCCAATTGAATTCTGGTAACAATCATTGCTCCCAAAAGCGATGAGCTGTCTTCTCCGATCCTGCCCTTGGCTAAATTCACAAGCAATATTTTTTGTTTATCCATTATTTCCGAGAGATTAATTGTGCTTTTTGACTGGCCTACAATATTTCTAATAAGCGAGGTGTTTAAAAATTGGCCAACCTTGTTTTGTATTGGAGCAATTGCTTCGTTGCGAAATTGCTCTCGCCAACTCCCATATTCGTTAATCCAAAAGGATTTAACAACAGGGTCTTTGAGATTATCAATAATTTTCTGGCGATAATCTTCATCCACCAAGATTCTAAGGATGCCCAGAAGAGTTGTTCCTGGAGTGTCCAAAAGAGCCAAAACGCAATTATCTAAGATGTACTCCATTCTGGCTGACCAGACATTTGCCCAGATTTTAGTAAAAACACCCATCAGATTAGAAGCAATCAGATGTTTATATTTCGGATTTGGAACTTCTAAAATATTGAAAGCAATTGGATAATCGCTGTCTGCCGGATTAAGATAAATAACATCATTGATACGCGAAGATGGAATTTTATCTAAAACCTCTTCCACGAATTCACTATGCGGGTCAATAATGCATACTCCTCTATTATTAGAAATATCCTGAAGAGCCATATTCTTTAGAAGCGTTGTCTTTCCTGTTCCTGTCTTTCCTATAACATACATATGTTGACGCCTGTCATTATTTTTAATTCCAAAAAGATTGTCCTTTCCTCTAAAATTAGTTTTAGCAAAAAAAGTTATGTCTTTATTGTCCATATAATTTTATTTACAATAGATTAATGCTTATTTGATTTATGTTGTTAGACAGGAAGGTCTGGTGGAGCTTCTGCTTTTCTGGACTGCGTTTTTGGAGTCGCAGAAACAAGCATATTAATTGGAAAACGATAGATTGTAGCCAGTTCTTCAGCGTTTAAAACAGAGGTTCCTTCTACCATATTTGGAGATTTCGGAGGAAGGCGTTCAATATATTTCGTGAAAATATCTCTTTTTTTTACATAAAGCCGACGTTTTGTCAGAAAATAATGAGCGCTTGTTTTTGTCTCGCCCCAGTCGGAAATTCCATTTAAGTTTTCAGAACAAAAATGCTTAAAATAAGGACGAGCCAGTTTAGAATTATCACCGTTATAAACATCTTTTTTGGCGAGATAAATAGTTCTAATACTTGTCTTAAAACCAGATTTGGAAATTTTTGTTTCAACTGCTGAAAGAACTTCTTTTTCTCCGGGAGTCAAATTTTCTTCTATTGATGCCTTTTCGTCTCCATTTTTACTAGACTCAATAGACGGCCAAAAAATCATATCAAAAATTTCGCTAATTACTGATTTCTTTTTCTTTTTCTTTCTTAGAGCAATCTTGTCAGCAATCTCTCTGCCTTTGGTCACCCATGGAATATCGTCATTAGTAATCGGAGCGGCGATAATCTGAAGCCAAAATTGTTCTCCCTTCTTTAAATTAGACATCATTTCCAGCAAAGAAACAATAGGGTCTAATTTTTTCTCTCCCTTTATTTCTTCCGCTTTTATTTCAAAATATTTATATGTTTTAATTGGATAGGCATTATCGTTCATTAATTTATAATCTTCTCCGTGAATGTCCCAATCCTTGTTCGGCATATCTTGCGGAACATCTTTTGTGTAGTCATTTACTAAAGAAATCTCCGCGTCTGGATAATGAGAGTAAATTGACGACTCCACTACATTGCGATTGTCTTCATTTACTCTTATAAAAAAATGAATTTTCCCGTTAATGCTTGCTATTTCTAAAGAAATCCAATATGGAGCCAATGGCAAAACTCCCTCACACCACTTCTCTCTCCAATCCGGAGAACCGTAAATTCCCCAAAAAATAGAAAATATATCTTCCATTGCCGCGTATGGCTTTTCTATTTTTTCCGGCGGTATGACTTCAAGCACAATCCATTTTTGTTTTTCACGCCAAACACTCCACCTCAACCAAAAAAGGTAAAAAGATTTGGCTGGAAAATAAAGAGCAATGGGAAGCAAAACCCATCCCCATAATTTAAAAATTTGCCAAATTACATATAAAAATTCCATAGAAGTTATTTAAACTAATAAAAAATATATCTCCCGAATAAAAAAAATTACCCCAGCGATTAGAGTAATCATTAAAAAAGATTTAAAAGTATAAAAAAAGGAAAACATTATTGCGCCTAATATGGTTTTTGGTTCATTCATCTTCCTTTCTGACCACAATAGACCAAAATAAAAAAACAAACCAAAAAAAATAAATGTTAAGCAGAATATAACGACTAACTCTAAATTGTAAAATGACATCTTAGTAATTGTTTATAGTATATCTTCCCTTTGAATCCTTAGAAAAATAGCTTTTATTGTTTAGGTTTAGCAAAATAGTGCTCTTTTTTATTAATCTTTGTTTTAATACTTTTTCTAAAATTTCTTTTTTGGAAAGAGATTTTTTCGCGTTTTTTAAAAGTTTAAAAATTATTTCACGAGTTGTTCCAGGATTATAACCCCATTCCTCTAAAGCGTACATTCCCCTGCCAACTAAAACAAATCTTTTATCTTTAATCAATTCATTATGAATGGTTTGAGGATTGGATTTTTTCTTTGAGCAAGGATTTAATCCTAAATCTAAATTATCAATAAGATTAGATATGTCGTTAAAATGAATAGGCGCCTCTTGTTTTTTTAAAACCAAATACACTTTGTCCCTAATTGTTTTTGGGTTAACTTCAGACCAATAAGTTAGCCCATATAAATTTTCTGGACTTTTTAGAATATACTTTGAAATTTCAAAATAAAATGGATTAACTGAAGAGGGCGAGGATAAAAGGCATTTTTTTCTTTCAAGTTCTTTAATAAAAAAATCTATTGATTTAAGAGCCGTATCAGTTGCTTCCTTGTTAATAGACCAAAATGAGTAAAAATTATTTGTCTCAAGAAACTTCTCAAAATTATCGCCTAATGTTAAAAGAAAAAAAATATAATTACTGTCTTTTATTTCGCCTAATTGATTAAGCAACAAATCATTTCTTCTGATAAAACCGACTGCTTTTAATTCCTCAACAAAATAATCAAAAACCTTCTGAAATGAAGGTGATTTCATTTTTAGTTTTGTTTTTTTAAGTCCCTCGTATTCTATTTGACGAACTCTTTCTCTGCTAAGATTATATTCCCGACCTATTAGCTCTAATGTCTGCCTATTCCCATTATCAACAAAACCAAAACGCTTGCCAATAATATCTTTTGTCCTTATTGGCAAACTAATAAGAGCATCCTGACAAATTTTTTGATAATTAAACATTATAATTTTATATCATATCTTAAGAATATTGTCAATTTTCAAAAAAAATATAAAAATTGTAATTATTTATGCCTTTTTTTGAGGTTTGACCAACTAACAAGTACTGGCGTAGCTAAAAATATTGAAGAATATGTCCCGCATCCTATGCCTATAATCAGAGCCAAGGCAAAATATTTCAATGTCTCTCCTCCAAAAAAGAAAATAGCAAAAAGAACAAGAAGGGTTGTAAAAGATGTATTAACTGACCTAATCAATGTCTGGTTTAAAGATATATTAGCTGTTTCCTCAAAAGTAACTCCTTTTCGCTTTATAATGTTTTCTCTAACTCTGTCAAAAACAACAACACTGTCATTAATGGAATAACCAAGAACCGTAAGAAACGCGGCTATTACAGGGATAGTAATTTGAACTCCTTGATACGCGCCTAAAATTGAGAATACTCCCAATGGAATAAAAATGTCGTGAAATAAAGCAATAAGAGCCGCCATACCATATTGCCAAGACGCAACAGGCCTTGAAACTCTTCTAAACGCAAGCGCAATATAAAAAAGAACGGCAAGCAAAGACAAAATTGCTACAACCTTGGTTTTACTTTTCATTTCTTTTCCAATGGTTGGCCCGATTGATTCAAATTTTCTCTCCTCAACCTTATTAGACGAATTGTTCTTATTTAATTTTTTGATTATTGCTTGATGTGTTTCTTCAGAAATATCTTTCATCCTCAATAATACTCCTTTTTCTCCTGTTGGTTGAATGTAAATTTCTCCAAGGTCAATATCATTTAGCTCTTCTTTAATCTCTTGATTTAATGGCCTCTCGTTTGTATATTCTATTTCTAAAATACTTCCACCCGTGAAATCAATTCCCGGATTTAATCCAAAATTAATCAAGCAAAATATGCTTCCTATAACCAATATTCCAGAAAATACAAAATAAATTTTTCTATATCTAATAAAATT
>JAYELF010000062.1:0-2007 GCA_034717275.1 Patescibacteria group bacterium | reverse complement strand
TTCTTTCAAATAGCCCTCCTCTATATACTCTGACACAGAAACAGCTCCATGCCTTTTGCTTAATTTGCTTCTGTCTGGACCAAGAATTAGCGGTAAGTGAGCATATTTTGGCATAGGAAAACCAAGAGCTTCTTGAATTAAATATTGTCTTGGGGTATTAGAGATATGGTCTTCCCCTCTAATAATATGAGAAATTTTCATCTCAAAATCATCAACAACAACAGTAAGGTTATATAATGGATTAAACAAATTTTTAGCAATAACAAAATCTTTAAATAATCCAGAGTCAAATTCTACCTCTCCCCTAATAATATCAATAAATTTTATTTTTTTAGGAATAACTTTAAATTTAATTACAGACGGCCTCCCTTGTTCTAAATATTTTTTAACTGTTTCTTGAGGAATATCCCTGCATTCGTCTTTATTGGACACGGGTTCTCCTGCGCTCATTTGATACTGTTTTTTAGCTTCAATATCTTCTTTTGAACAAAAACAATAGTATGCTTTGCCCTCTTCTAATAACTTTTTTAGATATTTGGCATATATTTGTGTTCTCTGGCTCTGTCTGTATGGAGCATATTTTCCGTCAATATCCGGACCTTCGTCCCATTGAATTCCCAGCCATTTTAAGCTTTCTATAATATTTTTTTCCCACTCTATTTTAGACCTTTCAATATCAGTGTCTTCAATTCTTAAAATAAATTTTCCGTTATTTTTTTTAGCGAAAAGATAATTAAATAGAGCTGTTCTAACAACTCCAATATGCATAGGTCCTGTTGGCGAGGGCGCGATTCTAGTCCTAATACAAGATTTTTGGTCTGTTTTTATCTCCTCATTAATTTTTTCTGCGTTTGCATCAGACATTTTATTTTTTGTTTTTTAGATTAACCCCTTTATCTTTTTTAACATTTTTGATATTTCGCATTTTTTTGCTTTTCAAAAGATATTCTTTGATATATTGAGCAATAATGTAAGACGCTTTTGGCCTTGAAAATTCTTTTGCATTATTAGACATTTTTCTCAGTCCCTCTTTATCGGAAAATATAATTTTCAATTTTTCTAAGAAAAAATGAGGCGTTAAATTTTCTTCTTCTATAACTATTGTTGCTTTATTTTTGGCAAAAGCGTAAGCGTTTTCTATTTGATGGTTTTGAGCGGCTAATGGCAAAGGAATAATAATACTCGGCTTTCCTGCTGCGGAGATTTCAAAAATAGCTCCAGCGCCAGCTCGACTAACAATAAGGTCTGCTGAAGCATACGCATTTCTAATCTCTCTCTCTTTTAAGAAAGAATATAGATGATAATATTTTTTAAAATCTTTTGGAATCATAACATCTGCTTCTTCCTTAACTTGTTTTAAATTTTTTTCACCGCATTGATGAATTATTTCAAAATTCTTAAGAAGCGCTGGCAAGATGGAGAGAATAGTATTATTTATCTTTTGCGCTCCTTGAGAACCGCCCAAAATAAGAATTATAGGTTTTTGACACTGCAGGGCAAACATCTTTTTTCCTTTTTCTTTAGAACCGTTTAATATTTCTTTTCTAATTGGATTTCCAATTGAAATTATTTTTTTAAGTGGAAAATGTGTTTTATCCAAATTTTTTGACGCTGGAAAGGATGTAAAAACTTCAATGGCTAACCTGCTACAAATCTTATTAGCCAGTCCCGGGACACTGTCAGATTCATGCAGGAATATCGGAGTTCCCAAGAGCCAGCCAGCAATTACAGACGGAATAGAGCCATATCCCCCTTTGCTGAAAATAATATCTGGAGATAAATAAAAAATATAAAAAAATGATTGAAATATGCCAATAGGCGTTTTAAAAAAAATATCAACAAGATTTTGAAAAACACTTTTCTTTTCTAAATATCTTCTGATTTTTCCAGCTAAAATATTTTTACCCGCAATCCCCTCTTGTGAAAGTAAAATTGAAGAAAGTTCGTCTTTTGGTCCAATATAAAAAAAATCAAAATCTGGAGATATTCTTTTTAATTCCCTTTTTA
>JAYELF010000061.1:0-2008 GCA_034717275.1 Patescibacteria group bacterium | reverse complement strand
TGTATTTTAATAATGACACAAGGGGTTACGCTATTAAAAATGCCAAGGAACTTTTAGGAATTTGTAAATAATTTTGCTTTTAAAAAATTTTTAATCGTAATTTATATTTTAGTTTTAGGCATATCTATAAATTAAAGATATTTTTATTATAAAAAATGAAAAATAGAGAAATTGCTAAAATTTTTTATGAGATGGCCGATCATTTAGAAATAGAATCAGTTCCATTTAAGCCATATGCTTATAGAAAAGCAGCGTTAGCATTAGAGAACTTAAAAGAAGATGTCCAACAATATTATTTAAAAAAAGGAACAACTGGATTAGAGAAAATACCCGGAATTGGTGAAAGTATTTCTCAAAAAATTGAGGAATATTTGAAAACAGGAAAAATCAAAGCATATCAACAACTTAAGAAGAAAATGCCTGTGAATATGGACGAACTAAGAAAAGTAGAAGGATTGGGCCCGAAAACAATAAAAACTCTTCATAAAAAATTGAAAATTAAAAATTTAAAAGATTTAGAAAAAGCAGCTAAAAATCATAAGATTGCTTCTCTTTTTGGCTTTAGAGCTAAAACAGAAGAAAATATTTTGCAAGGGATTGCTTTCTTGAAAAAAAATAAAGGGAGGTCTCTTTTGGTAGATGTTTTGCCAATAGTAATGGAAATGGAGAAAAAATTTAAAAGAATAAAAGATGTTGAAAAAATTTCCGTGGCAGGTTCAGTGAGAAGGAAAAAAGAGACAATAAGAGATATTGATTTTTTGATTACTTCTAAGAATCCAAAAAAAGTAATGGATTATTTTTGCTCTTTTCCTGAAGTTGTAAAAATTTGGGCTCAGGGTTCAACAAAATCATCTATTAGAATCAAACAAGGGCTTGACATTGATTTAAGAATAGTCTCAAAAAAATCTTATGGTTCTGCGTTGCAGTATCTTACAGGTTCAAAGGAACATAATGTCGCTGTAAGGAGGGTTGCAATTAGTAAGAAATTAAAATTAAACGAATATGGATTATTCCGTGGCAAAAGAAGAATAGCTGGAGAAACAGAGGAAGGCGTTTATAAGGCATTAGGAATGAAATGGATTTTACCGGAAATAAGAGAAAATAGGGGTGAAATTCAAGCCAGTATTCAGGAGTTTCAGGACAAACCAAATGGATTGCCAAAATTGATAGAATTAAAAGATATTAAGGGAGACCTGCATTCACATTCAAAATGGAGCGATGGCAATAATACGATTTTGGAAATGGCTAATGGAGCGATAAAAAAAGGATATCAATATTTAGGAATAACCGACCATACTAAATTTTTGAGAATATCTCACGGGTTAAACGAGAAAGAATTATTAAGACAGAAAAAGGAGATTATAAAATTGAATGAAAAATTTAAAAAAGAAAATATAAAATTTAGAGTTTTACAAGGAGCGGAAACAAACATCTTAAACAATGGTTCTCTGGACATTAATGACAATGCCCTAAAAAAACTTGATTTTGCTATGGCTGGAGTTCACTCAAGTTTTAGAATGAAGAGAGCAAAAATGACCGAGAGGATTATCAGGGCGTTAAAAAATCCATATGTTAAAATTTTAGTTCATCCATTAGGAAGAATAATTCAAAAAAGAGATGAGATAGAAATGGATTTTGATAAAATTTTAAGAGCAGCTAAGCAATTTAATGTAATTTTAGAAATAAACGCTTATCCCGAGAGGTTAGATTTAAATGATATAAATATCAGAAGGGCGAGGGAGTCGGGAGTAAAAATGGCCATTAATAGCGATTCTCATTGTATTGACCATTTGGAATATATGGAATTTGGAGTTTATCAAGCTCGTCGCGGATGGGCAGAAAAAAAAGATATTATAAACACGCAATCTCTAACGAAACTTCTAAATTTTTTTAAATAATTTTACTAAACGGCAAACCCTCTTAAATTTTAAATTGCAACTTCTTTATAATTTATGCCAAATATGCTTGATATTTTTCTATATGCCGTATTACAAGTTTAATTATTTAA
>JAYELF010000060.1:0-10268 GCA_034717275.1 Patescibacteria group bacterium | reverse complement strand
TGGACATATTCCTATTTCAACCTCTACTCCAATTTTTCCCCATTGCTCTTTTAATAATTCAGCGACCTGTTTTAGTGTTTGGTCTTCAACCGTAATTAGGGAGAATTTTAATGGTATTATTTCTTTATTTTGAGAAAAATAAAGCTTGTTTAATTTTTCTCGCGTTTTTCCTGCAACTACGCCTGTTCCTTTTTTAATATTGCATGGCTCTAAAATATCCTTTTTATATTTTTCCTGAAATCTAATAACAGCTTTTTTTGTTTTCTGTCCGAAATATCCGCTAATATTGCCTTCAGGGTAAATTTCAGAATCTTTCGCCAGGCATTTTTGAAGCTCTGTAACTTCTTTTCCTTTTGAACCAAGTTCAATCCTGCTTTTAAATTCAAACAATGGTTTTTTGTCTATAATTTTTACTCTTTTTCCTGAATTATTTAACTCAAAACCATTTTTTTCTAAAATTTCTTTTGCTTTCTCTATATTAAATTCGCAAGGAATATCATTTAATTGAAAGCCGTAAACTTGCGACAATAGGGGAGAATTGACAATAGTTGCGGAGTTAAAGAGAATTTTTTCCTTTATTTCTTTTTTATCAACAGCCATTCTTATGGCTTTTCTTATATCTTTTATTTCAAAAAACTTATAATTGTCTTGGTTCAAAAAGATTGCAAAATATCTTGGCATAGAAAAAGAATATTTTTTGAAATCTTTTTCAAAAGAAGAATAATCTTTTGGAAGCGATATTGAAAAACCGTCAATTTTCTTTTTATTTGCGGCATCCTTTAATTCGTTTTCATTATCAAAAAAACGAAAGATGATTTTTGATAAATAAGGACTTTTGCCGAAATATTTTTGATTTCTGGACAATTCCAAGGAAATTATTTTTTTTGTTTTTCCCTGTTTTAATTTTTTAACCTGATATGGGCCTGTTCCCACTGCCTGAAGATTGTAAAGGCTTAGCGGAAAATTTTGAGGAGAACTACTTTCCCAAATGTGTTTTGGGATTATTTTCAAGGTTAATCTGTCTAAAAATCCTTGATATGGATTTCTTAGCTTGAATTTTATCTCGTAATCGCTGATTTTTTCTATTTCCACGCCAAGCCAATTTGCCCTGATTAAACTCTTATAGTCGGTATTTTGGATTGTTTGTATTGTAAATATAACATCATCGGCGCTGAATTTTTTTCCATTATGCCAAAATACATTTTCTCTTAAAAAGAAATCATATGTTTTTTTATCATCGCTTACTTTGTAATCTTTTGCCAAATCTGGGACTAATTCGCCGTTTAAATTATATTTCATTAGTCCAGACAATATCAGTTCCATTAAATCGCGGTCAGTATCATTGTTGGCATAAACGGAATTGATAAATCTTGGTTCACCAACCACTCCTTCTATATATGTTCCTTTGTGGACTGGCTGAATCTCGCTATTTTTGACATAGGTATGTCCTAAAAACAAAATAAAAGAGCCCAGAAATATGATAATTAGAACGGCAAGAGATATTTTTTCTTTTTGATTTAAAACCTTCGGTATTCTTTTCCATTGATGGAAAGAGGGGAAAGCCATATATTTTCTTAAAATTTCTAAAGAGATTTGATTTATAAAATATCTTCAAAAATAATAATTATTTTAAGCTCAAAAATTTGATATTTTAGATTAGAACATAAGATTAAGCAGAGCAAATATAATAAATAGAGCGCCGCAAACTATGGTGGCGATAAATATTTTTTGCTGAGTTCCGCGGCGAGAAGCGTAAAATCCTCCTTCTTGTCCGCCGCCAAAAGCAGAGCCCATGGCGGTGCCTCTTTGTTGCATAAGGATTAAAACTATAAGAAAAGCAGAAATTATTATCTGCAAAATTGGCAGAAAAGATTCCATAAATTATTTTTTAAATTATTTATTTTGATAGAGAGCCCTTTGGCATAAACGATTTTGTAGTTTATTTTTCAAAAAGTTATTTTTTATAAAAAAATCTTAAGAAAAAAGACAATGTCCCGACAATAAATGTTGTTAAAATGAGAGGAATAATGCCGGAAATCGTAATTTGCGGAGAAACAATATCAACTGTCCGAAGTATAACCATATTTATCACTAAAGTAAAGAGCCCAAGCGTTAAAATTCTCAAGGGGAGCGTAATAAACTTTATAATTGGCTTAATAAAAGTATTAATTGTTCCCAAAAATAAGCCCGCAAGGATTAAATATTTAATTGAACCAGCAAATTCCACTTTTGGGATTATTTCACAGGCAAGCCAAAGACCGAGTATGCCGGCAATAACTTGAAGTATAAGGGTTCTAAACATATTTCTTAATTTTAATATTAACAAAAAAGAAAAATGAATTCAACCAACAACCAATATTAATCAATAATCAAAGGAGACCCGCTCTCCCCCAAAGGAGACCCGCTCTCCCCCAAAGGAGACCCGCTCTCCCCCAAACTTAGGGAATCATTAATCATTAGTCATTTATTAATTATCATTAATTTATGATAAGTGATGGGTTTGGGTTGCGCGCGGAAAATATTTGACATAAAATTCAAATTGATTAGTATGGTAATATAGTTATGTAAATAGCGCTCAAAGGTCGTAACTGCTAATTAAGTAATTGCTAATTAAAATAAATATATTTAGGGAATATGAAAATAAAACCTCTATCTGACCATATTTTAATAGAGCCAGACAAAATAGAAGAAAAAACTGAATCTGGAATTCTTCTTCCTCAAACAGTGGACAAGGAGAAGCCAGAGCAGGGAACCGTAATTGCTGTTGGCCCGGGGAGAAAAACTTCTTCCGGCAAGATTGTCCAATTAGATGTAAAAGAAGGGGACAAGGTTCTTTTTACAAAATACGGACCAAGTGAAATAAAGGTTAAGGATAAAGAATATTTAATAGCTAAGGAGGAGGACATACTTGCTATTATTGAGTAAATATAAACTCTCGCGAATAATAAGCAAATTAGAATTAAGCAACAAGACAATATATTTGCTTTGTATTAGCTCAAAATTTATTTATTATTAGCGAGAAAATAATTATGGCAAAACAAATTGAGTATGACGAAATCGCTAGGAAAAAATTAAAAGCGGGAGCTGACAAATTGGCAAGCGCTGTGAAGGTAACCTTGGGTCCGCGCGGCAGAAATGTTGTTTTAGACAAGGGATTTGGAGCTCCAACAATTACAAATGACGGAGTCACTATTGCTAAAGAAGTTGAGCTTGAAGATAAAATTGAAAATTTGGGAGCTGAAATTCTCAAAGAGGTAGCCGAAAAAACAAACGATGTTGCCGGCGACGGAACCACGACTGCCGTTGTTCTCGCTCAATCCATAATTTCCGAAGGATTGAGAAATGTCGCAGCCGGCGCAAACCCTTTGTCTTTAAAAAGAGGGCTTGAGAAAGGAATGAAAAAGGTTGTTAGCGAATTAAAAAAGATGAGTCGAAAAGTGGAAACCTCGTCTGAGGTGGCTCAAGTTGCGACTATTTCCGCGGAAGACGAAGAAATTGGAAATTTAATCGCTAAATTAATGGAAGATGTTGGGAAAGACGGAGTAATTACCATTGAAGAATCAAGAACTTTTGGGTTGGACAAAGAAATAGTCAAAGGGCTTCAGTTTGATAAGGGGTATATTTCTCCCTATATGGTTACTAACGCCGAAAAAATGGAAGCGGTTTTTGAAGACCCTTATATTCTAATTACTGACAAGAAAATTTCTTCTATTCAAGAGATTGTTCCAATTATGGAAAAAATGTCTCAAGCGGGAAAAAAAGAGTTAGTTATTATTGCTGAAGATATAGACGGAGATGCTTTGGCGACACTTGTTGTTAACAAACTTAGAGGCATATTCAGCACATTGGCAATTAAGTCTCCCGGATTTGGCGATGGGAAAAAGCAAACATTGGAAGACATTGCCATTATTACTGGAGGAGAGGTAATTTCCGAGGAACTTGGTTTTAAATTAGATAAAATTGAGCTAAAACAACTTGGTTCCGCGAGAAAAGTCGTTTCCACTAAAGAAAACACAACCATTGTTGAAGGAAAAGGGGAAAGGGAAAAAATAGACAAGAGAATTAAACAAATTAAAAATGAAATTAGCGCGACTACATCTGATTTTGACAAAGAAAAATTACAGGAAAGATTAGCAAAATTGTCAGGAGGTGTTGCGATTATTAAGGTTGGAGCCGCCACTGAAGTTGAACAGAAAGCAAAACAACATAAAACAGAAGACGCTCTTTCCGCAACTCGCGCCGCGATTGAAGAAGGAATTGTTCCCGGAGGCGGAGTGGCTCTTTTGCGAACACAGGAATTTCTAAAGGAAATAGAAGCTCATGGAGACGAACGGATTGGTGTAAGAATTTTGAAAAGAGTTTTAGAACAGCCAATCAGGATTATTGCTGAAAACGCCGGTTTGGACGGAGCTGTTATTTCAGAAAATATCAAAAGAAGAGAAGATGATTTTGGTTTCAACGCTAAGAAAATGGTTTATGAGGATTTAATGAAATCAGGAATTGTTGACCCTACGAAAGTAACAAGGACAGCTTTAGAAAACGCTGTTTCTGCTGCTTCAATGTTTTTAACCACAGAGTGTGTTATTTCTGATTTGCCAGAAAAGGAAGGAAAACAGAGTATGCCCGGAGGAATGGGAGGAGGAATGCCCGGAGGTATGCCCGGAGGAATGGGAGGATACTAATATCTGAAATTTCTCTAAACAAAAAATCGCCATCTTGGCGATTTTTTGATATAATTTAGCATAATATTAGTCGTTGATAAAATGTGATTTAGATGTTATGATAATATTATTATGAAGAATTTATTGTGTCCGATCTGCGAAAAAAAATTAGAATACAGCATATTGTGCAATGTTGAGATTAATTATTGCCCGAAATGTCTTGGCGTCTGGTTTAAGGAAGATGAATTAAGAATGGCAAAAGATGCCAAGGACAGAGATTTAAGATGGTTAGACATTGACCTTTGGAAAAATCCGGAAAAATTCAAGATTTCTAAAGGAGAAAAATTTTGCCCTGTTTGCAGACTGCCTCTTTATGAAGTAAATTACGGAGATTCAAAGATAAAAGTTGATATTTGTAATTTATGCCACGGAATTTGGTTGGATAGGGGAGAATTTAAAAAGATTATTCAATACTTAAAGAAAAAAGGCGAGACTGAAATTTTACATCATTATACTAAAAATCTAATTGAAGAATTTTGGGAAATTTTTAGCGGGCCTGAAACAATAAGAAGCGAGATTTCGGATTTTATTATTATTTTGAAGCTTCTAAAATACAAATTTGCGACACAACACCCTGTTATTACAAAAATTATTTCTTCTCTTCCAAAATAAAAATATCTCTTAAAAGGAGAGGTGCCGGAGTGGTTTAACGGAACGGCTTGGAAAGCCGTGACGGCTTGCCGTCCCGTGGGTTCGAATCCCACCCTCTCCGCCATATGTCCAATTTTGAACAGAAGTTTCTGTGGACGAAATTTTGAACTTGGACACTAAGAAATCAGCTCATTAGGGCTGGTTTTTTGGTTAGACAAAACACGATATTCCTGATAAAATAAACTTATAAATATATGCCAATTTTTATTGGATGAAAACGCACGCTTTCCAGATAAGTATTTTAATAAAATGGAAAAAAGAGTTAATTGAACATTTTCTTTTCAAGAAAAATTATTGTTTTTACACTAAGTTGCTTTCTGGAGAGTATTATTGCGCAAACGATAGAGATCTTGGCAGAAAAACTTCAATTTATCCAGATGGAACAGTATATTGCGATGGCAAAACCTTTATTTGTTCATAGGCAATATTAAATTTTTGTAATTTTGCGGGAATTTTACTATAATAAACTTGTTATTTGAATTCATACAATCTATGGATATTTTTGAATATGATAAATCCAATTGAGGAAATTAAAAATCGGCTTGATATTGTTGATGTTGTTGGAAGTTATATTAAGCTTCAAAAAGCGGGAATTAATTATAGAGGTCTTTGTCCGTTTCATTCTGAAAAAAAGCCCTCTTTTTTTGTTTCTCCTTCGCGCCAAATCTGGCATTGTTTTGGAGCATGTTCTGAAGGCGGAGACATATTTAAATTTGTAATGAAAATTGAGGGAGTGGAATTCGGCGACGCCTTAAGGATTTTAGCCAAAAAAGCAGGCGTGGAATTAAAAACGGAATCTCCAGAATTAAGAACCCAGAGGCAAAGATTATATGAAATTTGCGAATTAACAACAATGTTTTTTGAGAAACAATTAGACGGAAACAAAAAAGGCAAAGAAGCGAGAGAGTATCTTTTTAACAGAAACATAAATAAAGAGTCGCTAAAAAAATGGAGAATAGGATACTCTCCAGAATCGTGGAGTGGTTTATCTGATTTTTTAATTGGCAAGGGATATAAAAGGGAAGAGGTTGAGAAAACTGGTTTGGCAATAAAAAAAGAAAATGGAGGATGGTATGACCGTTTTCGCGGGAGAATTATGTTTCCAATATCTGATTCAAATTCTCAAATAATTGGATTTACTGGTCGGGTATTTGGCGATAAAAATACTGAAACCGCTAAATATATTAATACGCCCAATACATTGCTTTACGATAAAAGCTGTGTTCTTTACGGATTGGACAAGGCAAAAATGGCAATTCGAAAAAATAATCAATCCATTTTAGTTGAGGGGCAGGTTGATGTTATTATGTCTCACCAGGCAGGCGAAGAAAACATTGTCGCAACCTCTGGAACAGCTTTAACCGCTACGCAATTAGGATTTTTAAAAAGATATTCTGATAATTTAATTATTGCTTTTGACACAGACATTGCCGGCGACTCCGCTACAAAAAAAGGCATTGACTTAGCTCAAGAAAGCGGATTTAATATAAGAGTAATTACTATGCCCGAGGGTTCTGACCCCGCAGATGTTATTTCCGCAAAACCGAGCGACTGGAATGAGTTGATTAAAAATGCCTGTTCAATACTTGAATTTTATTTTGAAAGCGCTTTTTCCAAATTTGACGCTGAAACTCCAGAAGGGAAAAAAGACATCTCAAAAATTCTTTTACCAGCGTTGAAAAGAATTCCGAATAAAATTGAGCAATCGTATTGGATTCAAGAGTTAGCAAAAAAATTAAAGGTTAGGAGTGGCGATATTGACGCAGAATTAAAAAAGTGCTCTATTTCTAATATTAATCAACCTCAAAACGAGGATATAAAGCAGAAAGAAAAACCAATAAAATCAAGGAAAGAAATGTTGGAACAAAGGGTTATTTCCTTAATATTGAATTTCCCTGAAAAAATAAATTTGGTTGAGGATGACTATTTTCAGTATTTTTCCCAGAAAGCGAGAGACATTTTAGCTGATTTCAAGAAAGACCCAAATCCAGAAAAAAAAGATTTAAAGGAAATGAATTATCTTTTTATAAACAATGGAGAGTATGAAGAAAATATTGACGTAGAAGAAGAAATTAATGTTTGTCTTTCAGATATCAAGCAGGGTGTTATAAAAAAGGAGTTAGATGAAATTTCTCTGGAAATTAAAAAAAATGAAGATGAAAAAAAAATTAAAAAAGTTGATGATTTAATACAAAAATTTAATCAATTAACAATTGAATTAACTAAAAAAAATGGCTGAGAAATTAAAAAAAGTTAAAAAAACTCCCAAAAAAATAGCAAGAGCAAGCAAAGAAGAAAAGAAAAAAAGAGGGAGACCGAAAAAGATTGAAAAACCGAAAAAAATTCAAAAAAAACCGAAAAAAATTCAAAAAAAGAAATTGAAAAAAGTTTCTAAAAAAAATGAGAGGCCCAAAAAAACAAAAAAGGAAAAGAAAGCAGAAAAGGCAAAAAAAATAGGAAAAATAAAAGCTCCGCAAAAGGCAAAAAAAGCGGTTAAGCCCGAAAAAACAGTTAAAATAAAGAAAGGGAAAATTATTACGCAGGAAAGGTTTGATTCTTTGGTTAAAAAATCAGAAGGACGGCAATTTGTCACATTTAGCGAAATTTTGTATCTTTTTCCGGGTATAGAAATGAATATTAATGAGTTGGAGACGCTTTACGACGAGTTGGAAAAGAAAGGAGTTGAGGTAAAAGAGGTGAGGGAATTTTTAAATGTGGAGGATGGAGTAAAAAAAGCGAAAGTTGCGGAAGCTCCAATTGATTCTGTTCAAATGTATTTAAAGGAAATTAGCAAGGTGCCTTTTTTGACTGCAAATGAAGAAAAAGAATTGGCTAAAGAAATTGAGAAAGGCAATAAAGAAGCAAAAAGAAAATTAGCTCGGGCTAATTTAAGATTGGTTGTTTCTATTGCGAAAAGATATATTGGAAGGTCTGCAAATTTATCCCTGCTTGATTTAATTCAGGAGGGTAATCTGGGATTATTCCGTGCTGTTGAGAAATTTGACTGGAGAAGGGGATATAAATTTTCTACCTACGCGACATGGTGGATAAGGCAGGCAGTGACAAGAGCTTTGGCTGATTATGGGCGGACTATTCGCATTCCTGTTCATATGGTTGAAACAATTTCTAAATATACACAGGTAAGGCGTCGTCTTTTGCAGGATTTGGGACGCGAACCCCTTGCGGAAGAAATAGCGGATGAAATGGGAATTACAGTGGCTAAGGTTCGTCATGTAATACAAATTTCTCAAAGAACGATATTTTTAGAAACTCCGATTGGAGGAGAAGAGGAAGACAGCACATTAGCAGAATTTATTAAAGACGAAAAAGTGATTGCGCCATCAGTTGAAGCGGCAAGAGATATTCTTAAGAACAGGTTGGGCGAAATTTTGACAGACCTTACTTCTCGAGAACAAAAAATTTTATCAATGAGGTTTGGATTAAAAGATGGAATTACTCATACATTAGAAGAGGTTGGACAGGAATTTGGGGTTACTAGAGAAAGAATTCGACAAATAGAAGCTAAATCGTTGGAGAAAATAAGAGTTCACGGCAAGATTAAAAAATTGGAAGGATATTATTAGCGCAATTTAACCAATTTGACTGATTTAATAGATTTTGCTATTTTTAAATCAGTTATTTATTCCGGGGTAGCTCAATGGTAGAGCGCCTCCCTGTTAAGGAGTTGGTTGCGCGTTCGAATCGCGCCCCCGGAGCAGGATAGTGCTCGGTTCTTGTGACCGAGCCACATTAAAAACCCGAGTTTTTCGGGTTTTTAATTTAGCTTGAGCTATTGATAAAATGGAGTCAACTCCATTTTTTTTATTTTATGCTATAACATATTTTATGATATAATATTTCAACATAGATAGACCGTTAAGAATTACCATAGCTAATTTACCTTTTCATATTGTTGACAGAGAAAAAATGGAAAAATAGACTTGACCCTATTATTACTAATTGGATGGTTCATAGCTCCATCTTTGGTTTACTTCCACGCTAACTATTTGATTTATAATTTTTTCGGAATTAAAAAGTTTAAATAGTTATCTGTTTTTAAAAAGTTATTGTTAGAATGCTATTAGTTGAAGATTTTTTATAAGTTTATGATAAAGACAACATATATAAAGAATATATATAAAACATTAAATTTTTGGATAGAAGGGGTAGTCTACGTAACTTCTATTATATTTGCTTTTAATTTGGTGAATCATTCAATTTTTCATATTAGAAGCAAGGTAGGGTTTATTCTAATAATTTTAGGAGGAGTTTTTGGATTTTTAATTGCTGTAGTGATTTATAGAAAGAAAATTAATCTGGCAAAAGTTTTTGAGTCAAAAGGGATTATTGTTTCTATATTATCTAAAACACTTACGACATCAGCCCTAACTATTTTTATTGGTAAGTTTTTTATTTTTGAACTTGAAAGTATATGGCAACAAGTTTTTAGTATAAATTTCCCAGAAGCAATAAATCAAACTGCTTGTTATTTTATAGCTGTGCCAATATTATTATTTTCAATTTTTGTCCCGGCTTCATTGTTAATGCTTTTGGGCATCAAGATAGGAAAGGAAAAAAAGAATCCTTTTTTAAAATATTTATTGATTCTTATTGCTCTTATTTATATAGTTGCAATAGCTTGTCTTGTTGGTTATTTTGTTGACGAACAGAGCTTTAGAGTATTTTCTGAAAAAATAATAATTTTTATTGTTGGTTTAATTTTTATTCATTGGATATATGAATTGTTTACTCCTTCTTCTTTCCCGTTTAAAGTTTTTTCTTTTATGGAGAGACATAAAGATTATCCAGTGAATAAATCTTTATAATTTTATTAATAAAGGGAATTTTTGTTTAAACAAAGACATGAATATAAGAACAAGTAAAATATTTTTCCTT
>JAYELF010000059.1:0-2031 GCA_034717275.1 Patescibacteria group bacterium | reverse complement strand
ATTTTTATTAATTATTGATAATTGATCATTGATTATTGATTATTGATAAATGATAAATGATAATTGATAAATGATTATTGATTATTGATAAATGATTATTGATTAATTATACTTTATTTTCAATCTTTTAATCAAGTCCCTTTAAACACGATCCAATAGCTATGGAATAACCAGGACCCATTTTCTCTAATGCTCCCTCTAAAAGAGGAGGGTAAAAAATGTTGGAAAATGGATTAGCAATCTCTATCTCTGCGTCCTCGCTAAGAAAATTTGCTCCTTTTAATTGCTCAAAAAAATATTCTTTTAATCCTGGAAGTCGGGCTGTCCCTCCCGCCAAAATAATTTTCTGAAGCTTTTTTGATTCCTTCTGATAAAAATCTTCTGACACCTTTTTTATTTCAAATACCATTGAATCAAGAACAGAAAGAAAAGATTCCGCAAGTTCTTCTTTCATCCCCAATCCTTGAATCTGTTTTATTTCTTCCGCTTTTTTACAACTCATTCCCGATTTAGTCAAAATGTCTGTTAGCTTGTTTCCGGAAACATCAAAACTGCCACTTACTCTTAAAACCCCTTCGTCAACAACGCTGGCTGTTGTGCTGTACGCGCCAATATCCACTAATAACTGCGGTTTTTTTTCATCCCTTTTATTTAACGCTCTAAAAAAAGCGAATATCTCTGCCTCTAATTTGAAAATTTTAAGGCCTGCTAAGGAAGCTATCTCTTTATACTGACTAATAACTTCGTTGGGCGTTGCTACTAATAAAATTTTCAATAAACTATTTTTCTTTGTTTTTACTTTAATGGTTTGCCAATCCAGGGTAACTTCAGACAAAGGAACTGGAATGTGCTTGCGCGCTTCAAATTTGATTGCTGATGGAATTTCTTCTTCTGTCATTAAGGGCAAATCAAACCATGTAAAAAAAGTAGAAAAATCAGGTATAGAGAAACATGACATCTTGGTTTTAATTTTCATCTCGTCTAATGTCGCGCGAATTGCTTGGGCAATATCATTACTGGAAACATTTAAAATATTTTCTTCAAAAGCTCTAAAAGGTTTATTGAAAAGCGCTTCTGCTGAAATCTCTCCGTAATTTTCTAATTTTATTCTTTTGCCAACTCGTGAAAGCTCAATAATTTTGATAGAAGAAGTTCCAATGTCTATGCCTAAAGATTTTTTATTGCTTAAAAACCATTTCATAACTTTCGTTTATTTATATTATAGATTATAATTTGATAATCTGAAAACAACAACTGTGGATAACTTATTTTGCTAAAAATTAAAATGAAGAAATTTTTTTACTGGTTGAGAAAAACAATACCAGAAATCCTATTTCCAAAAAAATGCCTTAATTGCAACAAAGAAGGGTCCTATCTTTGCGAGGACTGTTTTTCCTTAATTGAAATTTCAGAAAACCAATTCTGTCCATTTTGCTATCCCCCAAAAATCGTCGCCAACGGCAGGACCTGCCCTTCTTGCCAAAAAACAAAAAAATTAAATGGCTTGTATTCTGCGACTATTTATCAAGATCGTCTTGTAAAAAGATTAATCAATCGATTTAAATATTCTCCATATGTTAAAGAATTGGCAGAGGTGTTATCACTTTTAATCATAACTCATATTCAGCTTTTAAACAAAACTCCGAACGATTTTAAAAATTTCTTGCTTATACCAATACCTCTGAATAAAAGAAAAATTAGAAAAAGAGGGTTTAATCAATCTATGTTGTTAGCGAGAGAAATGTCTAAATTTTTGAAAATAGATATATTAGACAATGTTTTAATTAAAACAAGACAAACACAGGACCAGGTGGGATTGGATAATGCTGAAAGAAATAAAAACGTCAAAAACGCTTTTGATTGTCAAAACAAGGAAGCTGTAAAAGGAAAAAATATTATTCTAATAGACGATGTTTTCACTACTGGCGCGACAATGGAAGAATCAGCAAATACACTAAAAAAAGCAGGAGCAAAAGAGGTCTGGGCAATGGTCATAGCCCGAGGATAGATCAATAATTGATCAGTGATTAA
>JAYELF010000058.1:1860-10517 GCA_034717275.1 Patescibacteria group bacterium | reverse complement strand
TATAAATAGCATCCCTGATAAATCTCTCCCAAAAATACTTGCTAACAATATTCTAAAGCCAGTTCCTGAAAAAGATTTGAAAAAAATAATTGAACAAGGATGCTATCCCATATCAGAGCCAGGAGAAGCAATTATTTCTTTAATAGGAGGCAGTCCTTCTACTGACAAAGACAATAAAACGATTAATGACTTTTCAGGGGCGTCTGATATTATTAGAAAAAAGCTCAAGGATGAATTTTTTGAAGAAGCAATAGACGCAATGGAACAATCACAAGGGAAGAAAGACAGTTTAAGCAAATTAGCAGATAAGATTATTTGCTTTGGACCAAAAGAAGTAAAAAAGACGGTTGATGAAATTTTAGGAAAAACAGAAATAAATGAAAAGCAAATGCGCGGTTTTGTCAATGATGTTCTTGAAAAATCCCCTGAAACAACATTAAGAAAGGTTTCAGAACACATAGATAAATGCTTTTCTTCAAACAATAAGGCGCGCAAAAAGATATTGGAAAAATTCTCTGAATATCGATATAAAGGGATGATTAAAGAAAAAGGAGAATCTCCTTCGTTGAAAATAATTATGTCGTATGTTCCGGATTTACAGTTATTAGACGCTTTAGAGCTCTTGACAAAAGAGGCGTCAAAAGAAGATTTGAAAAAATGTCTTGACAAAACATTGGATTATTCTCCTCAAGGGCTAAACAAGATTGCTGGCGATTTATCAAAAAACATACCAGATAAATCCATTGAGGATATGATGGATAAAATATTCAAATCCTTCCCAGACAATAAAACAGGAAATAAAGATATAGATAAATTTATCAGAAATAAGGTTTCTACATTTATGGCAGACAGATTGGTGGGAGCGTATATAAATAAAATCGCGGGATTTATTACTCAAAACAATGGCTGGTCTAAACTGTTATCAAGAATAAAAGAAACCTGTAATTGCGAAGAGGTAAATTTAGGAAATATAGAAGAATTTACCAGAGGAGTTCTTGCTGGCCATCCAGGACTTAAACAAAACGGAAAATATATGATTAAAATAACCTCTAATATACCAGAAGGGTGCAGTTGTATTCATGGCCACTGTATGTCGCATCATATCACAGGAGATGGTTGTAGTGTCTGTACCGGAGGAGATGTTTGCCCATACAATGAAATAACAAAGACATATAAAATAATTAAAAGTTATAACAATAAAAACATAAGAGAATCTTTTCCAAAATTAATTAAATCAATTCAAGAAACAGATGATTTAATAAAAAATAAGGTTGAAAAGGGAATATACTCTTCTATCGCGGATACTAGAAAAAACTTTTCTGACTGCTCTATGAAAGGAAAAGAAGTTGGCGGCAAGGGTACTTTTGTAAAATTATGGAGAGCAGACGATGCTGTTAATTATTCATGGGTAAATAGATACCGCCACAAACTTAACTTTTGGTGTTGTTATCCAAAAAACTAAAAATGAAAAAATTCAAAACATATTTAATGGTTTTTCTTTTGCTTGGATTTGTTTTACAAGCGGGTTTTGTTTTGGGGGCAGAAACTGATAGAACAAAATTAGAGGTGGAATACCCAAAAGTGCCTGACACAGAGGAACCAAATACCTTTCAAAATTTTGCAAAATATGTGTTTAATTTTATTCTTGTTTCGGCAGGATTGCTATGTTTGGGCGTATTTATTTATGGAGGAATAATTTATCTTGTATCAGCGGGAAATCCTAAAATGATAGCTATTTCCAAAAAAATAATTTTAGAGGGCTTCCTCGGACTAATAATCCTTATTTCTTCCTATTTAATTCTTTTTAAAATCAATCCCGCATTAACTGTTTTTAATCTTGAAAAAAAAGAAGTTCCAAAAATAGAACCAGCTGGAGGATTTTATCTTTGTAAACAATCTTGCGATAAAACAGACGCTGATTGTATAGCAAAACATTGCAGCGGAGTCTCAGCTGGAACAATGAATGTAAAAGAAAAAAACTATAAAGAACATTTATTTATCCAACCAAAAGATTCTACTCTTAGCCATTTAGTTTTACTTTTTGACGACAATAAAGAGCCAAGAAAAGGCGGAGCGTTTGTTTATTTATATCGCAAGGACAAGGACCCAGCAGAAGGAAACTTTAATGGCAATGAAATAATTGAAAAAGCAAAAGTTATTAATATCTATACTTTTAACGAACCAATTACAGGTAGTAATGAAAAAGAGGAAGGAGTAAGGTTTTACGAGCATAAAGGCGATTTTGAGAATCAAGACCATACAACGGGATTAATTTGTCCTGATAAAAAAACCTTTTATAAAGCAAGAATTTATGGTTATCCAGATATGGAACAAGATTTTAAAAGTAAGTGCGGAAAAAAAAAGCCGGAATTAAGAGTAATACAAATAAGAAAACCTCATTTTGTTATTCTTTTCCAAAAAAAAGATTTCAAGGGAAATTGCAAGCTCTTTGAATCTACAGATTCTAATTTAGGAGGAAATTTTGAATACGGAAAGGGTTTCTTAAATTTAAAAACATCATACGCAAGAGTCGGCTCAATGCTTCTATTCTCTTCAAATTACTAAAATTTACTATTATTAAATTATTAAATTATTAAATTGACAAATCAAAAAATAAAAACAATTTTAATAATATTTCTTTTGTTTGGATTTGTTTTACAGGCAGGCATTGTTCTTGGAGCAAAAACAACAGGAGAAACAGGGACAAATAAAACAAAATTAGAGGTGGAATACCCAAAAATGCCTGACACGGACGAACCAACCTCTTTTGAAAAATTTGTAAAATATGTTTTTGTTTTTATTCTTATTACAGGAGGATTGCTGTGTTTGGGAATAATAACCTATGGTGGAGCAATTTATCTTACTTCGTCTGGCAATATAAGTATTATAGCAGACGCGAAAAAGAGAATTTTTGAAGGATTTTTGGGTTTGATGATTTTATTGTTGTCTTATTTAATTCTTTTTACAATTAATCCAGCTCTAACTGTTATTAAGCTTGAGAAAAAGGAACCACCGCAATTAAAACAAGCGGGTGGATTTTATCTATGCAGTCAGTCCTGCGATAAAACTGACGATAAATGCATAATAGAACATTGTAGCGGAGTTGCTCCGGGAGAAGTAAATATTAAAAAGGAAAACACCACATCTTATTTATTTTTTCAGCCAAAAGATTGCGCAGAAAGCCATTTAGTTGTCTTTTTTGACAAACAAGGAGAACCGCATAATGGCGGAGCCATTCTTTTTTTTCACGATAAAAACGACAATTCTAACAATTATACTAAAAAAAATTTCAACGGAGAAGAATCCTTCCAGAAAGCAAAATCTATTAGGGTTTATACGTTTGACTCCGATCAGTCAGTAGGAGAACAAGGAAAAGGAGTTAGATTTTACCAGTATGCTGAAGATTTTGGCAAGCAGGATAGGTGGGAAGGAGCTGTTTTCCCGCAACAAAATGTTGGAGATAAAAAATTTTATAAAGCAAATCTGTCTGGCTATTCCCAAACATCCAAATTAGGCGAAGTAAGAGCAATGGAAATGGAAGGGCTTCATATGGTTCTTTTATTTAAAGAAAGTTCATTTAAGGGAAATTGCAAATTTCTTATAGAAACAGACGCGCATCTTGGCGCAAATTTTCAGAATACAAGCTCTTTAGGGTCTGGAGAAAGTTCATCTGCGCCATACGCAAGTATTGGCTCAATGGTTATTCTTCCAGCAAACTATTAAAATTTATTTTTAATGAAAATAAAAAAAATAAAAATAATTTTGATAACATTCCTTTTAATTGGATTTGTTTTGCAGGCAGGTTTTGTTCTGGGGGCAGAAACTGATAAAACAAAGTTAGAAGTGGAATATCCATTTGTGCCCGGAGCAGACAAGCCGACTTCTTTTGAAACCTTTGTAAAATACGCTTTTAACTTTGTTATATCTATTAGCGGACTAATTTGCTTAGCAACAGCTATTTATGGAGGAATAATGTATCTTGTTTCAACAGGCGAGGCAGAAGCAATAACCAATGCGAAAAAAATACTTTTTAAGGGATTCTTAGGATTAATTATTATTCTTTCCGCTTATTTTATTCTTTTAAAAATTAGCCCTGATTTAACTGTTTTCTCAATCCCCATAAAAGAAGCTCCAAAGGAATACAAAAAAACAAACTTTATAAAATACAATTCTATTAATAAACAAGTAGTGATGAAAGAAAATAATCATTTATCATTAATCAATAATCATTTATCAGTTATCATTAATCAGTTATCATTAATCACTAATAATAGCTATTTACGCAGGTCGTTTGTGCAGGTCGGACCTGCCAAGAACCTGTTTGTTGAGTATTTGTGCAGGTCGGACCTGCCAAGTTTGGAGGGAGAGCGGGTCTCCCCTGATTTATCAATTATCATTAATCATTAATCATTTATCAGTTATCATTAATCAATTATCAATAATCAGTTATCATTTATCAATAATCATTTATTAATAATTAGTAATTATGACAATTAATATTATTCTTAAATATATTTTAAATATTATTATTCTTCTTCCTATATTATGGGGATGCAAACTTTTAATATCTGGAATAATTAAAAATTTAATTTTCAAAAAAGACCTGCCCGCTATTGAAAAAAAGAAAAAGAGAATCGTTTACGGAGTTTCATTAATAATTATTTCATTTGTTATTTATTTAATAGTCGGAATTATTAATCCTCAATTATTACTCATTAAGCTTCCTTTTTTTAAAAAAGAGCCAATAGACCCATATCCTCCAACGTATTTTTCAACCAACATAAAAACAATATCTGCCCTTGAAATACCAATCGGAAAATTAATTGATAATAATTCTCTTGAAAAAAATAATTATTTTATTAAAGAAAATGATTATCCCCTTCTTCAGATAAACAGTGATTATCTAAATGAATATAAGCATTTTGGAAATGAATTGGATGGAAAATGGAACACGCTTTCTCAACTTTTATCTGAAAAAGAAAATGAAATAAATCCAGACGCCAGTAAAATCAAAAATCTAATAAATGAAATTCAAGAAATGAAGGGACAGCTAAATAGAGAATACTGGTTCAAAGAAGCTTTTTCCACAAGAATAGAAGACGTAGATAAAAAGAAAAATGAACTAATAAATTCATGTTATCCTCGTCAGAAAGGCAAAGAACAAAAACAGCTATGTTGGCTTTCTGGAATAAGCGAGTTGTCTGTTTTAAACCAAGAATTTAAAAATAAATACGACCAAAATTTCAAACAAGAGGTTGAATCTGTTATTAAAGAATTAGAAGAAAAAACAAAAAATCTCAAAAAAAATAATGAAATCAAAACAAGCGCGGATGAAATATCAAAATTATCTAATATAAAAGAAAGATATGATTTAGAAACAGAAAACTTGATAGATAGAATCAAAAATCAAGCGAGAGCTATTGAAATAATAAAATGCATAGACAATGAATCAAGAAAAAAAACAGAGCAAGAAATAACAGGGCTTATCAAAACAATCGAGGTCTTTAGGGACGGCTATCAAATCAGAAGAGATGTTTGGAAAATAAGCAAGGACTCGTTAAAAATAATAGACAGCTTAAGTCAATATGAAATAGACAGAACAGAACAATCAGAAAAAAATCAGGAGATAATAACCCATATTGGCGAGGGGGTCTTAGCTTCAACGAGAATAGAAAGAATCACTGATTTATCCCAAAAAATTAAAGAAAAATCAGAACAAATACAAGAGATATCCGCAATAATGAAAAGCGTGGCAGAAACGATAACCACGCTTTCTGCTGGATGTAATTGCGCGCTATGTAAAGGGATGTGCAATGCCTGTAAGGGCGATGCATGCGGAATAATAAGAATACCCATTATTGGAAACCAAATCGTGCTAATAAGGGGTTCTATTGCTTTATCCTCTCTTTCTTTGCAATTGCAGGAGTATATAGACGAGTTAAGCCGAGAAAAAACATTATTAATTTCATCTCTTGATAAATCAACAAATGGATTAGAAATGGCTGAACAATGCCTAAAAAACTGTTGTAAAGAAGGAGGAACACTTCTCTCTCTTAATGGGTTTTTGAATTATAAATCTGAATTAGAAGACCACGGATATAAAATAGATATTACAAAAAATTGGCCTGATATTAAAATAGAGAAATCTCCTTATACGTTTTATTGCCTCAAAATACCAAAAAAATCATTAGACAATAAAGAAAAAAATATCTCTTTATTTAATGGCCATAAGGTTGTCTGTAAAAAAGAAATAAAAATAGGAGAATCAATAAATATGGCAAAAGAAACGATTATTAGAAATAATGGTCTTTTATGCCAAATAAAAGAAATAATAAAAAATGGCCAAAAAATTATTAATGAGGCGTCAGGCGATACTTCCAGTTTGAAAAAAAACGGAGAAGAAATAATTGCCCTTTTTTCTAATACTCCTTCTGGTTGTAGTTGTGAGCGCGGAAATTGCGGGTCTATATCCTGCGGAGCCAAATGCTGTACTCCTTGTATAGGAAATTTTGTTTGTAATTACGATAAAATGCTAAATAACCTTTTCTCTCTGCTAAACAATGATTTAAAAATAAGAACCTCTTGCTTGTGTTTATCAAACTCGTCTAATGAAATAAAAAGCGGGTTAATCAAAAAAAACATACAAGAGCTGCAATGGGAATTAAGAGATATTAGAAAAAACATTGATGAGTGTTTTAATGAATGGAAAATAAGCAAGCACCCTGTTTTTAAACAACTATACCAATGTGAGAAAGCAAAAGAATATAATTGGACAAAAGAATGCAGTCCATTTAATTTTTTCTGCTGTTTTCCAAAATAATCTATAAGGTTCAGAATAAAATAAATTATCAAAACCTTTTCTTGAAAGAAAAGGTTTTAATAATTTAGATTGATTTAATTTTCGCTATTAAAAACTTATTCAGCGGGCAAAATTGGTTTTATTTTTATTGTTCTTTCTGGCTCTCCGCCAATACTCTCTGTTTCCACATCAGCTCTTTGAGCTAATTGTAAATGAATAATTCTTCTCTCGTAAGCAGACATTGGTTCTAATATTTCCTCTTTTTTAGATAAAGAAACCTTGTCTGCCGCAGATTCAGCTAAATTTATTAAATATTCTTGTTTTCTCTTTTTATAGTTATTTATATCAAAATTAACATAAAAAATATCGTCGGAAACAATCTTTTTCCTTAAAATCCTTTTTAAAAGATGCTGGATTTCCGCTAATGTTTGCCCTTTCTCTCCAATTAAAATCTGCGGTGTTTCTGTATTTAGAGAAATAGAAATCGTTGAGTCATTGTCTTGTTTTATTTCAATATCCCCGGTAAAATCCATTTTTTCAAAAAATTCTTCAATAATTTCCTCAATTTTTTTAATATTATTTTTTAAATCCATTTTTATATTTTTGTTTTTATTATGAAGATAATTTTGGCTTGGGCTTATAAATTAAATACTGCTGAAACGCAGAAAACAGAGCTGTAACTATCCAATAAAGAGCAATTGCGGAAGGAATCTTAAGGAGAATGATAAAAGCGAAAAACGGAAAAACATAAAGCATCTGCTTTTGCATCATATTTGAAAATTTATCCATTGCGCCTCCTTTTTGGGATGCTTGTTTTGATTTTTTTGGAAAAATCATTTTCATTTGTATAAATTGGACAACTCCTGCTAAAATAGCCAGTAAAACACTCGGTTTTGCTAAATCAACAAGACCGAAAAAACTTGAGCTTACTGTTCCAGGAAAAGGAACCCAGCTATAAAGATTAATCATTTGCTCTGGATTTAAACTATTTCGAAAAACATAATAAAGAGTAATTAAAATAGGAAATTGGATTAAAGTAGGCAGGCATCCTCCTAAAGGGTTAATTTTTTCTTTTTTATAGAATTCCATCATCGCTCTTGACTGCTTTTCTTTATTCCCTTTATATTTCTGCTGAATTTCCCGTAATTTCGGCTGAAGTTCGTTTAAAATTTTCTGCGATTTTATTGATTTAACCACCAACGGATACAAGGCAACTCTTATAAGGAGGGTTAAAACAATTAACGATAAACCAAAACTATGCCCGGGCAAATATTCGTAAAGCAAAACAAGAGCGTTAAATAACGGCTTATATAAAAAATTGTTAAAAATATCAATAAAAAAACTCATTTTATGGTAAATCTATTCCCCCTTGATTAAAAGGATTACACCTTAAAACTCTTTTAAATCCCTTAAAAGAGCCCTTGGTTATTCCGTATTTTTCAATAGATTTAATAGTATATTCTGAACAAGTAGGCCAAAATCTACAATGTTTTCCTAAAAGAGGAGAGAAAAAATTTTGATAAAACTTAATACTTTTTAGAATTATTTGTTTTGTTTTCAACATAGTTTCTCGGATATATTTTAAACGTTTATAATAATTTTACTTTTTTGAAAATTTTATCTACAATATTCTCTATTTCTAAAAAACTTTTTTCTTTTATTTCCGGGTAAACAAGGATTATTATATCGTACCCCTGTTTCATTTTAGCAATTCGCGCTTTAATTATTTCCCTTAAGCGTCTTTTAATCTTATTGCGAATAACTGCTTTTTTAGAAACTTTTTTACTCACAATAAAACCAAATCTATTTAAATCCATTCCATTGTTTTTTATTTTTACAAACAAAAACTTTTCTTTTA
>JAYELF010000058.1:0-1850 GCA_034717275.1 Patescibacteria group bacterium | reverse complement strand
TCCCTTCCCTTTCTTAAAAATACCTTTAAAGTCCTTATTTTCTTTTAAACGATTACATCTTGCCAACATACTAAAAATCAATTTATAAAAAACAAAAATTCCGTTTTTTAAGCAGTAAGATTCTTTCGTTTTTTTTCTCTTCTTCTTTTTATCACTCTTCTTCCTGATTTGGTTTTTTGCCTTTTTCTAAAACCGCAGGATTTTTGTCTTTTCTTTTTTTTGGGTTGATAGGTAACACTCATATTTGTTTTATAATAACATAATAATACTATATTGCGGGTTAATTAAAATATAATAATTCTTCACAATTTATCCACATATTATTAACAATTTAATTGATTTGAATTTGATTTCCTTTGATTCTTTGTTGTGATATAATATATTCAAGCTATATTTTTTTTATCACTTAAATCATATTCAACTTTATGAACAAAGAAGAATTATGGCAAGCAGTGCTTGCGCAAGCGCAATTTCAAATATCTCCAGCAAGTTTTGCGACCTGGTTTAAAGATACAGATATTGTTTTTAAAAAAAACGGGGAAGTGATAATATCTACACCAAATAATTTTTCCAAAGAATGGCTGGAAAATAAATACGATAAACTCATATTTAAAATTCTACACAGCTTGGACAAAGAAATCAAGTGTGTTGAATATAGAGTTTCTCATTCAGAGTTAAAAGCCAAAACATCTAAAAAAGAAAAAGTTTTGTATAAAAACCCAAATAAAGACAACCAGCTTGATTTTCAAGAATTAAAAATCAATAAAGATACAAATTTAAATCCGCGCTATCAATTTGAAAATTTTATAGTCGGCTCTTTTAATGAGCTTGCCCATGCCGCGTCTTGCGCTATTTCAAAAAAACCAGGACTTGTTTATAATCCATTATTTATTTACGGCGGAGTTGGGTTGGGTAAAACACATCTAATTCAATCTATTGGCAATGAAATCACTAAACACTTCCCCAAAAAAAAGATAAAATATTTTCCGTCAGAAAAATTTATTTCAGGAATAGTAAATTCTATTAGAAATCACACAATAGAAGAATTTAAAGCAATTTTTAAAAACATAGACGTATTAATTGTGGACGATATTCAGTTTTTAGCTGGAAAAGAAAAAAGCCAAGAAGAATTTTTCCATATATTTAATAATTTATATGAAAAGAACAAACAAATAATCCTTTCGTCTGATAGAATTCCAAAATCTATTCCTTCTATTGAGGAACGATTACGGTCTAGATTTGAAGGTGGAATGATAGCAGATGTCGGTACCCCAGACTTTGAAACAAGAATAGTAATTTTGAAAATGAAAACCCAAGAAAAGGGGATAGAATTTTCTAAAGATGTTTTAGAATACATAGCAAGTAATATCCAAACAAACATAAGGGAATTAGAAGGAGCTTTAAATAGATTAGCGGCTTATCAAAACTTAAATAATCAACCGCCAGATATAAAAACAACACAAATACTTCTTAAAAATATTATTTTAAATCCTATGAAAATAATTACCTTTAAAAAAATTGTGCAAAAAGTAACACAATTTTATGATTTAAGTGAAAAAGAAATTTTCTCTATTTCAAGAAAAAAAGAAATAGTTAAACCTCGACAAATAGCAATGTATTTATCAAGAGAGGAATTGAAAAATTCATTCCCGTCAATTGGAAGAAAATTTAAAAATAAAGACCATACAACAGCTATTTATGCTTATAATAGAATATCCAAAGAAATAGAATTTGATAAAATGTTTTCAGAAGAAATTAATTTAATTAAAGAGAAAATTTACAGTGAATAACATATGTAATAAAGTGTGGATATTTTGTTTAAAAAATACAGCTAAAAAATATTGTATTTA
>JAYELF010000057.1:0-2126 GCA_034717275.1 Patescibacteria group bacterium | reverse complement strand
AAGCTAATGCCAAAAGTGAACAAAAAGCTGGTCAAAACAAAAACAAGGGTTATTAATAAAATTATTTTTGAGCGAGTCAATAAGCAATTCAAATTCAAAAAAACCAATAAAACCAAAAAACTAACACCGGGGAAAACCCAACCCCCGCTTTCAAATAAAAAACTTTTCAGTCCAAACCAGCCGGCAGCAGCCATAACAGTTGCCATCCCAACAATCACTGATTGAGAAATGCGATTTTTGTTCATATAGCTTGAATTATATCACAAACTCGACGTATTTCAAAATAATTCTTTCCACAATTTCTTCCCAACTGCAATAATTATTTTTAAGATAATTTTTAGCTCCGCTTGCTTTTTGAGAAACTAATTTTTGCCCCGTTAAAATCATTTCCAATTTTTCCGCGAGATTTTTAGTATTTTTGTTTTTAAAAAAGAAAACATTATCCCCAAGCATTTCTTGGTGAATTTTGATATCAGAAAGTAAAATAGGAAGACCAAAGCCTGCCGCCTCTAAAACTGTCACTGGCAATCCTTCTTGTTCAGAAGGATTAACAAACAAATAAGCATTGCTAAAAAGCTCTTTTAAAACCCTCCCGTGCTGATCGTCTAAAAATATAATTTTTGAATTATTTTTAGACATCCTTTGAAGTTCTTTCTTGTAATCGGGCGTATAGAAATCAGGTCCCACAATAACTAATTTTTTATCCGTCTTGGTTTTTTGATAAGCGCTAATTAAATAATGAATACCCTTGTGAGGAATTAAGCGACTTACTGCTAAAATATAATTATCTTTTTCTAGACCCCATTTTTTAATTAAATCAGCAGAAATATTTTTTTCTTGAACAATTCCATGAGGTATAAAAGAACTTTTTTTATTATATTTTTTTAAGACATATCTTTGAATTTCTTCGGAAACAACAATTATTTCGTCGGCTAACAAGCATCCGATTGCTTCTCCGAGCCGTAAAAACCTTTGCGCTAAATCGCTCCATTTTTTGTGAAAATAATCGCGGCAATGAAATGTAAAAATAATTTTTGCGCGAGGATAAAAAAATTTCGGAATCCAAAGGCACAAAGCCGGACCAACGCCATGATAATGTATCACATCTGCCTTTATTTTAAAAATAGCATGCCAGCTTGCTAAAAAAACATGACTAATCGCGTCTAAGTGTTTTGTTTTAATGCTGGGTAAATGAATAATATTTATTTTTTTATATTTTTTTATATTTTTAGGCGTATAATATGAACGCGCGTAAACAAAAACTTCGCGCTTTTTTTCGCGCGCCAAAGAACAAGAGATTTTCTCAACGTGCCGCTCTATCCCTCCAAAAAGAGTTGGTATTCCTTTTTGACCAATCATAACTATTTTCATTGGATTGGCGCTTTTTCCTCTAAATTATTTATTATAACTGCTTCTTTTTCTATAATATTATTTCCTTTTAATCCTTTAATCATCAAATTAAGATGGAGATTGTTTATCCCCGGCTGTTTCTGAACTAAAATTTGATAATCTGTTTCGTCTTTAAAACGATTAGGCAAAAGATACGAAAACTCAACCGTTTTTGTCTCGCCTGCTGGAATAACAATCCAATTACCAAAAACCGTTTTACCAAATTCATCTAAAAATTCCGTCTCGTTTTCCATCCCAGAAGACGCTAAAAGCCAACTTTCGTTCGGAACATAAATTCTTAAATAAGCTCGATAGTCGTCATTAAACCAGTCTTTTTTAACATTTGAATGAGTATATTTGATTTTTAGATTAGCCACGGGGATATCTTTAGATAAATCGACAAAATATTCTATCTCTCTTTCAATAAAAGCATTACTTTTCCCTCCTCCTAAATTTGCCTCAACAATCATTAAATAATCGCCTTGATATGACTGGTCAACTTGACCGCTCCATCCAAGCTTATTAATTATTTCTTGTTCTCCGCTGTTTTTGAAAAATAAAAGAATATTTTTTTCGTTTAATTCGCTTATAATTAAATTTTTTAAATCTTCTTTCTGCCATAAACTGCCCTCCATTGATTTTTCTAATGTTTTTTTAACAAGCGCCTTAAAAACGGTCTTTCTTTCACCCGCTTCAATTCCTCTTTCAATATAACCCTTCTCAACCTCGTATTCTAA